>JBCBYE010000021.1:0-16070 GCA_039816075.1 Pseudomonadota bacterium
ATCACGTTGAAAAGACCTGAACAACCCAAACTCCCTTTCTTCGAACGAAACGGTTCTTCAAATGAAGCGGCGCTCAATCCCCGCGCCTGAACTCGATGCGCAGGGCCCGCTCCGCGCCCGGCCGGTCGCCTGAAACAGCCGCCGCGCGCCTGCCGAGCGTGTCGCCTGGGGCGACCGAAGGAGGCCCCGGATCAAGTCCGGGGCGAGACGGCGCCTGATTTCCCCGCGGGGAAATGCCTCGCAGGCCGGCGCGCCTTCCCAACCCGGGCCGCCCATGCCAGTCTCCGCCGCGACGCCGCCCGGGCAAGAGGCGGCGCGCAGGGGAGACCGGGACGCATGCCGCTTACGACGGCCCAGATCGACGCCGCCGCCGACGCGCTCGACCGCGCCGAGGTCTCGGGCGAGCAGATCGGCCTGCTCAGCGCCGCCCATCCCGACATGACCGAGGACGACGCCTACGCCGTGCAGTCCGCCTGGCTCGCCCGCCGCAGCCGCGGGACGGAGCGGACCGGCGCCAAGATCGGCCTCACCTCCCGCGCCATGCAGCAGGCGCTGGGCATCGACAGCCCCGACAGCGGCGTCCTCTTCGCCGACATGGAGGTTCCCGACGGCGGCGCCGTCCCCGCCGGCCGCTACATCCAGCCGCGGGTGGAGGCGGAGATCGCCTTCATCCTGCGCAAGCCCCTCGGCCGCGCCCCCGCGTCCGAGGCGGACGTGATGGACGCCGTCGCCTGGGCGCGCCCGAGCCTCGAGATCCTCGACACCCGCATCCTGCGCGCCGACCCCGCCACCGGCGCTCCGCGCCGCGTGGTCGACACCATCGCCGACAACGCCGCGAACGCCGGCTACGTCCTGGGCGGCGGCTGGTTCCGGCCCGAGGCGCTGGACCTGCCTCGCGCCGGCTGCGCCCTCCTGCGCAATGGCGAGGTGGAGGAGACCGGCCTCGCCGCCGGCGTCATGGGCCATCCGCTGCGCGCCCTGCGCTGGCTGGCGAACCACGCCCACGCACGGGGCGAGACGCTGGAGCGCGGAGAGATCATCCTCTCCGGCTCCTTCATCCGCCCGGTCGAGTGCCCGCCGGGAACCACGATCACCGCGGATTTCGGCCCTCTGGGGACCGTCTCCTGCCACTTCGACGCCTGACCGAAAGGAACGCGCCATGCCCCCGCCCAAGAACCCGTTCAAGGCCGCCCTCGCGCAGGACGGCCCGCCGCTGCTGGGCATCTGGCTGTCGCTGGCCGCGGAAGGGAACGCCGAGGCGCTGGCCGGCACATCCGCCGACTGGCTGTGCGTCGACAGCGAGCATGCGCCGCTCGATCTGGACCTGCTGCGCCGTCTGCTGACCGCCGGTCAGAAGGCAAACGCCCTCGTGGCGCGCGTGCCGATCAACGAGACCTGGGTCATCAAGACCTTCATGGACGCCGGCACGCAGACCCTGATCGTGCCCATGGTCGACACCGTCGAGCAGGCCAGGCGCGCCGCCGACGCCATGCGCTTTCCCCCCGACGGCAATCGCGGCGCCGCCGGCGGCTCCCGCGCCGCGGATTACGGGCGGATCAAGGACTATCTGACCACCGCCAACCAGGAGGTCTGCACGATCATCCAGATCGAAAGCCCCGAGGCGGTGAGCAACATCGAGGCCATGGCCGAGGTGCCTGGCATCGATGGCATGTTCATCGGGCCGAACGATCTGGCCGTCACCCACGGCTATCCCGGCCCGTCGCATCCGGACGTCGAAAAGCTGATCGAGCAGACCATCGGCCGCATCAACGCCGCCGGCAAAGCCAGCGCCATCCTCAGCTTCGATCCCGAGGCGGCCAAGCGCTACATCGGCTATGGCGCGCGCTTCGTCTGCGTCGGGTCCGACACCAACCTGCTGACCGGCGGGGCGGAGCGTCTGCTGGCCGGGTTCAGGTGAGCTTCGAGGCCAATCTGGCGAGGGCGGAGGCCGCCCTCGCCCGCTTCGCCGCCCCGGGTCCCGACGGCGGCGTGGCGAACCGCATCGCCGGGGCGGATTCGCGGCCCGGCGAGACGTTCGAGAGCCGCTCTCCGGTGGACGGGCGGCTGCTGGCGCAAGTGGCGCGCTCGGACGCGGCGGAGGTGGACCGCGCCGCGCAGGCGGCGAAGGCGGCCTTTCCCGCCTGGCGCGACATGGGCGGGGCCGCGCGCAAGCGCCTGCTGCATGCCCTCGCCGACGCCATCGAGGCCCGCGCCGAAGAGATCGCGCTGGTCGAGTGCATGGATACCGGCCAGTGCATACGCTTCATGTCCAAGGCCGCCCTGCGCGGGGCGGAGAACTTCCGCTTCTTCGCCGACCGCGCGCCCGGGGCGCGGGACGGGCAGGCGCTGCCCTCGCCCACGCTGCTCAACGTCACCACCCGCGTGCCCATCGGCCCCGTGGGCGTGATCACGCCGTGGAACACGCCCTTCATGCTTTCCACGTGGAAGATCGCGCCGGCCCTCGCCGCCGGCTGCACGGTGGTGCACAAGCCGGCGGAGTTCTCGCCCCTCACCGCCCGGATGCTGGTGGAGATCGCCGAAGAGGCGGGCCTGCCGCCGGGCGTCTGGAACCTGGTGAACGGCATGGGCGAGGACGCCGGCCGCGCGCTGACCGAGCATCCCGCCATCCGCGCCATCGGCTTCGTGGGCGACACGAAGACGGGTCGCGCGATCATGCGCCAGGGCGCCGAGACGCTGAAGCGCGTGCATTTCGAGTTGGGCGGCAAGAACCCCTGCCTGGTCTTCGCTGATGCGGACCTGGAGCGGGCGCTGGACGCGGCGGTCTTCATGATCTTCTCGCTGAACGGGGAGCGGTGCACGTCCAGCTCTCGCCTGCTGGTCGAGGCCTCGATCCATGATGATTTCGTCGCGCGCCTGACGGAGCGGGTGAAGGCCCTGAAAGTCGGCCATCCGCTCGACCCGGCGACGGAGGTGGGACCGCTGATCCATCCCGTGCACGTGGACAAGGTGGCCGGCTATGTCGACCTGGCGCGGGCCGAGGGCGCGACCGTCGCAGCCGGCGGCGCGCGGCTGGAGGGCGGGGCGTTCGACGGCGGCTGCTACGTCGCCCCCACCCTTTTCACCGGCGCGCGCCCCGACATGCGCGTGGCGCAGGAGGAGATCTTCGGCCCCGTCCTGACCGTCATCCCCTTCGCCGACGAGGCCGAGGCGCTGGAGATCGCCAACGGCACCGATTACGGCCTGACCGCCTATGTCTGGACCCAGGACCTGACCCGCGCGATGCGGGTGACGGATCGGCTGGAGGCCGGCATGATCTGGGTGAATTCCGAGAACGTCCGGCACCTGCCCACGCCTTTCGGCGGCGTCAAAGCCTCCGGCATCGGGCGCGACGGCGGGGATTGGTCGTTCGAGTTCTACATGGAGCAGAAGCATGTGGGCTTCGCCGTCGGCGCGCACGCCATCCCCCGCCTCGGCTAGGTCCGCCGCCGGCGCCCCGGGCCCGGCAGGCGTCCCGCCCGCCCACCCCCGCCCGCCGGCCCCGGGGCGCCGGCGGCTCGCGTCGCCCGTCGATCCGCGGCGCCGCGCGCGCCGGCGTCCCGCGTGGCGCCGGAGGCCCTGCCATGGTTGACGCCATCCGCTCGCTCTCCGACGCGCCGGCGCCGCAGGGGCTGCTGCCCGAGCCCGCCGATCCGCCGCCGTTCGACATCCTGCGCCTGTCGCATCTGACGCTGCGCGTCACGGACCTCGCCCGCTCCCGCGCCTTCTACGTGGACACGCTGGGCCTGCAGCCGACCCATGAGGGCGGCGGGGTGCTGCGCCTGCGGGCGATGGAGGAGCGCTCCGCCTTCTCGCTGATCCTGGAGCAGGCCGACGCCCCCTCCGCCGGTCCGTTGGGCTTTCGTGTGCGCGCCGACGCCGATCTCGACCGCGCGGCGGAGCATTTCGCCGCGATCGGCCGGCCCGGCGTCTGGGTCGGGCGGCCGGGGCAGGGGCGGACCTTCGCCGCCTCGGACCTCTCGGGCCTGCCGATCGAGTTCGTCCACCGCCTCGACCGGCTGCCCCCCATTCACCAGTCCTACGCCCTCTATCGCGGGGTGAAGCCGCTGCGCATCGACCACTTCAACTGCTTCTCGCCGGACGTCGACGCCTCGGCCGCCTTCTGGGCCTCCCTTGGCTTCCGCACCACCGAATACACCGCAGTCGAGGACGCCGGCCGCCTCTGGGCCGTCTGGATGCACCGCAAGGGCGGCGTGCACGATCTGGCCTTCACCAACGGCGTCGGCCCGCGCCTGCATCACATCGCCTACGCGTGCCCGACGCCGCTCGACATCCTCAACCTGCTGGACCTGATGGCCACCACCGGCTGGGTCGACGCCATCGAACGCGGACCGGGCCGGCACGGCATCTCCAACGCGTTCTTCCTCTACGTGCGCGACCCCGACGGGCACCGGATCGAGCTTTACTGTTCCGATTATCAGACGCTGGATCCCGATCACGAGCCCTTGCACTGGGACCTCGAGGATCCGCAGCGCCAGACGCTCTGGGGGGCCGCCGCGCCGCGCAGCTGGTTCGAGGAGGGCAGCCTCTTCGACGGTCTCGCGCCGCGCGCGCCCGACCTCGCCGCCCGGCCCATCGTCGCCCCTTGACCGTGGCCCGCGCCGCCGCTATCCCCGCGCCCGGTCCGGCGGAGTAGCTCAGTTGGTTAGAGCAGCGGAATCATAATCCGCGTGTCGGGGGTTCAAGTCCCTCCTCCGCTACCACCGATCTTGCAGTCCTCGATGCGCCTGGGTCGCGACGCGGCCGCGCGTGCAGCGCCCCGGCGCGCCGGGGGCGCTCCACCGGCGCGATGCCGGCTGAGGCGTTCCTGGGCTTGCGCTCCGCGGCGACGTCTTCGTCGACGAACCGTTTAGGCATCGCACCGGCGGGACCCCGGCGCGGTTCCCCATGGCGAAGGTCCCGTCCGAAAACACCCGCCGTCAGCCGGCGCGTCCCTCGCCCTCCAAGCACCAGGCCGCCACGAAATCCACGAACGCCGTGACCCGCGCCGACAGGTGACGCGTCGGCGGATAGATGACCTGCAGCATGCGCGACGGCAGCCTGTAGTCGGACAGCACTCTCTTGAGCCGACCGGAGTCCAGATCCGAGCGCACCGCGAATTCCGGCATCATCGCGATGCCCAGACCCTGGCAGGCGGCCTCGCGAAGCATGTCCAGCGTGTTCGACGTGATCCGCGCCTGCACCGGGACCGACGCGTTTCCGTCGCGGCCTTCCAGGGTCCAACGCTTCACCCCATGGCTCGGGCCCTGATGCAGAACCGCATGGTCGCTCAGGTCGCCCGGGTCCGCCGGTTCGCCGCGCGCGTCGAGATAGGCCGGCGCGGCGCACAGGACGTATCCGAGCTCCAGAATGCGATGATCGACGAGCGTCGTTTCCTCATCCGGCTCCGCAATCCGCAGCGCCAGGTCGAAGCCCTCCGCCACCGGATCCACGAGGCGGGTCTCGAACACCACGTCGATCTCCACCTTCGGATGCGCCTTCATGAACCCGACGATCAGCTTGGGAAAGTCGAGATCGCCAAGCGATTGGGGCGCCGAAATCCTGAGCTTGCCCGCGGGATCGGTGGAGGCCGACGCCACCGCCGTCTCGATCGCATCCAGATCGTCCAGCAGCCGCTTGGCGGGCTCGTAGAGGGCCGCGCCCGTGCTGGTCGGCGAGACGGAGCGCGTCGTGCGATTGAGCAGCTGGGCGCCGAGCCGCGCCTCCAACGCGATCACGAGGCGATTGACGGATGACCGCGATCGCCCGGCGTCGCGCGCCGCAGCGGAAAAGCCGCCGGCCTCCATGACCGAGACGAAGGCATGAATTTCCGAGAACCTGTCCATGCTTCGCTTGTCCGATTTTCAGGACACAACGTCAATATTTGTGACGATTGTCCCGCAGAAGGGAGAGCGCACATTCCTCGCCGACGACGGTCGAAACGTTGGAGGCGTTCATGCTCACGATCAGACGCTCGGCGGCCAGGGGCCGCGCGCAGTTCGGATGGCTGGACTCGCGGCACACGTTTTCGTTCGGGCCGTACTTCGATGGCGACCACATGGGCTTCGGCCCGCTTCGCGTGATCAACGAGGACAAGGTCGCGCCCGGCCGCGGCTTCGACGCGCATGCGCATGCCGACATGGAAATCCTGTCGATCGTGCTCTCGGGCGCTCTCGCGCATGAGGATTCGACGGGGCGGTCGACCGTGATCCGTCCGGGCGACGTGCAGCGCATGACGGCGGGAACCGGCGTCAGGCATTCCGAGTTCAACGCCTCGCAGGACGAGCCCGTTCATTTTCTGCAGGTCTGGATCATTCCCGAGGCGCAGGGGCTGGCCCCCGGCTACGAACAGGCGTCCATCCCGCGCAACGCGCGGCGGGGGAGGCTGACGCTTCTGGGCTCGCGCGACGGCCGCGACGGCGCCGTCGTCATTCAACGCGACGTCGATCTCCACGGCGCGGTTCTGGCCGGCGGCCAGGACGTGACGCACGCGATCTCATCGGGACGCGGCGTGTGGGTCCAGGTGCTCGACGGCGCGTTGCGGACCGAGGCGGGCGTGCTCGAGGCGGGCGACGGACTCGCCGTCGTCGACGAGGCGGAACTTCGGTTGCAGGCCGCGGACGAGGCGGAGTTTCTCCTCTTCGACCTCGCGCTGTAACGGGCGGCCTTGCCGATGACGCCGCCCTCCCCCGTCGACCGCCGCAACCCGCCCGAGGTTCCGAACACGGCCCGGGGCCGCTCAGGCGCAGCTCTTGCGAAGCTTGCCCGGCGTGACGCCGAGCTTGCTTCGGAACACGTCCGTCATGTGGCTTTGCGATGCGAAGCCGCAGCGCAGCGCCACGTCGGCCAGCGGCAGCATCGTCGTTTGAACCATGTCGCTGGCGGCTTTCAGACGGCGCGACACGACGTACTTGTAAGGCGTCAGTCCGGTAGCCCCGCGCATCGCCTCAGCGAATGCGGAGGAGGACATTCCCGCAAGTCGCGCCAAGCCGTCGAGCGACACCTGACCGTTCGGCGCGTCCGCGATCGCTTCGTCGATCCGGCGAAGGATCGCGGCGTCCAGCTTGGTCGGCTTACGCTCCGCGGCATCGACGGCCCCTCCCGCGATGCGCCAGAGCTCGTGCACCAGCGCATGGGTCACCGCATCCGCGTAGAAGCGGTCGCCTCGGGCGCGCGCGCAGGACGAAAGCTGCGAGGCGAGCCCTTCCACCAGGGGCGAGCGGAACGGACGCGCCTCCAACTGTCCGAACACGGCGCCCACATCCGCGTTGAAGGCGGTGGTCACGCTCTGCACCAGGTCGCTCTCGATCGCGAACACCGTGATGCGCGCCGGATCTTCGTACTCGGTGACGTAGTCGAGGTTCGGCGGGCGCAGCATCAGGTCGCCCGGCGCGAAGGCGCGCGTGGGCCGCGCCTCTCCGTCCAAGACATGCCTGATCTTCGACGGAGAACGGTAGAGCGTCAGCGCCGAATAGCGGGCCGCGAGGTTCCGGTTTCGCCCTCGCCCCCATTCCATCTCGCTGACCCCGATGCCCGCCGACCCGATCCGATCCTTCCAGTCGAGCGATGCGCGGTAGCGGGAGTCGTTCAGGATCTCTTCGAACGTGTGCACTCCGAGGGTCTCCGGTCTCCGCTCTCGGGCCGCAAACGGCCTGCAGCGCTCAACCTAGGGCCGGCGCAGGCCGCCGCAAGCTTCCGACCGGCGGAGCCGAATTCCGAAATTCGGAAAAGAAACATCGAAATCCGGAAGCGGCGGGCACGGCCTCGCGACACCTCGCCCCCCGGACATCGCGCGCTGCGCGAACCCGTTCCAAGCGGTCGCCGAACCGCACCACGATGCGAAGGAACTCTCTGATGAGCAACGCCAAGCTTGAAGTCCTCACCCCCCTGAACAGCCAGCTGATCTTCATCGACCAACAGCCGCAGATGGCCTTCGGCGTGCAGTCGATCGACCGGCAGGCCTTGAAGAACAACGTCGTGGGTCTGGCCAAGGCCGCCAAGGCGTTCGACGTGCCCACGACGATCACGACGGTGGAGACGGAGGGCTTCTCCGGCCACACCTATCCCGAATTGCTGGAGGTGTTCCCCGAGGCGCCGCTGCTGGAGCGGACGTCGATGAACTCCTGGGACGATCAGAAGGTCCGCGACGCGCTCGCCGCGGCCGGCCGCAACAAGGTCGTCGTCTCGGGCCTGTGGACCGAGGTCTGCAACACGACCTTCGCCCTCTCCGCGATGCTCGAGGGCGGCTACCAAATCTACATGGTCGCCGACGCCTCCGGCGGCACCTCGGCCGATGCGCACAAATACGCCATGGACCGCATGGTGCAGGCGGGCGTGGTCCCGATGACCTGGCAGCAGGTGCTGCTGGAATGGCAGCGCGACTGGGCCCGCAAGGACACCTACGACGCCACCACCGGCATCGCCAAGGACCATGGCGGCGCCTACGGCATGGGCATCGATTACGCCTACACCATGGTCCACAAGGCCCCGGAACGGGTCGAGCATGGCCCGATGCTGGAGCCTGCGCCCGCGGCCCCGATCGCGGCGGAGTAAGGCCGGTCCTCGCCGCCCAGGCGCGCCCGCCGCGCCTGGGCGGCCTCCTCCTCCTCCTCCTCCTCAATCCTGCGCCAGCGCCCTCCGGTAGTCGGTCGGCGTGAGGCCCAGTTCCTTGCGAAAGGCCGTGGTCAGATGCGACGGAGTGGCGAAGCCGCAGCGCAGCGCGATGTCGGAGGCGGTCATGTCCGTCTCCGTCAGCAGCATCCGCGCGCGGGCGATGCGCCGCGACAGGATCCAGGCCCGCGGCGGGGCGCCGAAGCGGTTCGCGAAGGCGCGGGAGAAATGCGCCCGGCTGAGCCCCGCCTCCTCGGCCAGCGCGGCGACGCGGATCGGCCCGTCGAGCTGCGCCTCGACGCTGTCGGCGATGCGACGCGCGATGGCGGGCGAGAGCGTCTCCGGCCCCTCGTCCAGCTCGGCGCCGGGCGCGAGGTGCCAGCCGAGCAGCCGCGTCAGCAGCGCGTCCGCGAGGCTGTCGAGATAGCCGCCGGCGCCCAGCGGCTCGGCGATCATGGAGCGGCGGACCTCCATGCAGAGCGCCGCGAGCGCCGGATCGACCGTCTTGAACATTCCGTCCAACCCGCCCCAGTCCGGCGCCGCCGCGCGCGCGACCCGTTCCACGCGCTCGGTCTCGATCCCCAGCGCCAGGAACTCCAGCGGCGAGGTCTGGATGACCCTCACCCGCCGCCCCGGCGGGACGAGGCAGGTGGTGCGCGCGTCGATGCGCCAGGGACCCGGCGCCGCCTCGCCCATCGAGAAGCGCCCTTCGGCGCCCGCATAGGCATGGATCAACACATAGACGGGGACCTGATAGTGCACCTCGTACTCGATGGCGGGGTGCAGGTGATACTCCACCTGCCCGGTGCGCGCGGACAGACCCCAGTCGGGCAGGCGATCCATCGCCGGGCCGTTGACGCTGACGAAGCGGTCCGTGGCGACGTCGATGCCCGAGATGCGGGTCGTGCCGGCGCGAGGGCCGAAGGGCGCGCGCGAATTCATCGCACAAGCATGCAAGCGAAGGTCGACGGATGGAAGCCCGTCGACCGGTCCGCCCATAGCTTCTGCGGCGAGAGGCGGGGCGTTTCGACGACGTTCCGGGCCCTCTCGACCCGCGACGCGAAGCAAGGAGACATGCCGTGACTCTACCCCGCGAAATGCTGACGCCCCAGAACTGCGCGCTGGCGCTCATCGACTTTCAGCCTGCCATGTATCAGGGCGTGCAGAGCCATGATCGGCTGGAGGTGATGCACAACGTGCAGGCGCTGGCCCGGGCGGCCCGGGTCTTCGGACTGCCGACGGTGCTGACCACGGTGGCGATGGACAGTTTCTCCGGCCCGTTCATGCCGGAGGTGACCGAGCTGTTCCCCGGCCTGGAGCTCATCGACCGCACGTCGATCAATTCGTGGCTGGACCCGAACTTCCGCGCCGCCATCGCCGCGACCGGACGCAAGAGGATCGTGCTGGCCGGGCTCTGGACCTCGGCCTGCGTGACCTTCCCGACCCTCGACCTGCTGGCCGAGGGCTATGACGTCCATATCCCGACAGACGCCTGCGGCGACGTTTCGGCCGAGGCGCATGAGCGCGCGGTGACGCGTCTGACCCAGGCCGGGGCCGTGCCCATGACCTCGCTGCAGACGGTGTTCGAGCTGCAGCAGGACTGGGCCCGGGGCGAAACCTACGAGGGCGTGATGGACATCCTTCACCGCCATTCGCCCTACGGCATCCAGGTCAAGTTTTCGAAATGGGCCCTCGGAGAGCACGCCTCGGAAGCGGGCGCCGCCGCGGCCTGACCCTTGCGGCCGGGGCGCCGCCGCGCCCCGGTCCCCTCAAAAGGAGACCGATCCATGTCGCTGACCAGACGAGACTCTCTGCGCCTCGGCGCCGCGGCCGCCGGCGCCGCGCTCTCCGGCCCCACCGCCGCGCTGGCGCAGACCGGGTACGCCGACCTCGTCCTGCTGGGCGGGCGGATCACCACCATGGATCCCGCGCGCCCCGAGGCGACGGCGCTCGCCATCCGCGACGGCGTCTTCGCCGCGGTGGGCTCGGACGCCGAAATGCAGCCGCTGATCGGCCCCTTCACCCAGGTGATCGAGGCCCGCAGCCAGCGCGTGATCCCCGGCCTCAACGACAGCCACACCCACGCCATCCGCGGCGCGGTGAACTACAACCTCGAGGTCCGCTGGGACGGCGTCGACAGCCTGGAAGAAGGCCTGCACCTGCTGCGCGAACAGGCCGAACGCACGCCCGACGGCCAGTTCATCCGCGTCGCCGGCGGCTTCTCCGAGTTCCAGTTCAAGGAGAAGCGCCTGCCCACCGTGGCCGAGCTCGACGCCGTCGCGCCGAACCACCCGGTGCTGATCCACCACCTCTACAAGCTGACCCTGCTGAACACCAAGGCGGTGGAGTATTTCGGCTACGACCAGCCGGGCCACCCGACCTATCCGGGCGGCATCATCGAGAAGGACGCCGGCGGGAACGCCACCGGCCGCGTGCTCGCCGCGCCGTCGGGCCTGGTGATGTACAAGACGCTCTCGGCCGCGCCGAAGCTGTCGATCCGCGACCAGATCAACTCCTCGCTGCAGTATTTCGACGCGCTGAACGGCCTGGGCGTCACTTCGGTCTCGGACGCCGGCGGCGGCGGCATGGACTTCCCGGACGCCGACCCCTACCGCGTGATCCGCTGGATGCATGGCGAAGGCCTGCTGACCACGCGCATCGGCTATCACTCCTTCCCGCAGAACAAGGGCGAGGAGCTGGCCGACTACACGCGCTGGACGTCGCGGATCCGCGCCGGCGCGGGCGACGACATGCTCAAGTTCGTCGGCGCCGGCGAGAACCTGGGCTGGGCCGCCTACGACTACGAGATCTTCGCCGACGCCCGCCCGGATATCGATCCGGATGCGGAAGACTACCAGACCCAGGTCATGACCGTGCTGGGCGAAGGCGAATGGCCGTTCCGCCAGCACATCACCTACGAGGAGACGGGCGACCGCCTGCTGCCGGTCTACGAGGCCGTGGCCAAGGGCGCCGGCCTGACCCCGGGCTGGTTCGTCGACCACGTCGAAACCTTCAGCCAGCGCAACCTCGAACGCATCGCCGCCCTCGGCGGGGGCATCGCCCTGCAGAACCGCATTCAGTTCCAGGCCGAGGATTTCATCGCCAACTACGGCATGGAGGCGATCCGCAAGACGCCGAACTTCCGCGCCATCCTCGACCTCGGCGTGCCCGTGGGCGGCGGCACGGACGCGACGCGCGTGACCTCGTTCAATCCCTGGTTCTCCATCCAGTGGATGACCACCGGCCTCTCGCGCGGCGGCCTCGCCATGTACGACGACGCCAACCTTCTGTCGCGCGAGGAGGCGCTGCGCCTCTGGACCACCGGCTCGGCCTGGTTCACCGGCGATGCTGGCCGCAAAGGGGCCATCGCGCCGGGCCAGATGGGCGACTTCGTGGTGCTCGACCGCGACTACTTCGCCGTGACGGATGCCGAGATCGCCAAGCTGAAGTCGGACCTGACCGTGCTGGCGGGCGAGGTCGTCTACGGCGCCGGCGCCTTCGCCCATCAGGACCTGCGCCACATCCCGCCGATCAGCCCCGACTGGTCGCCGGTGATCCTGCAGGGTGCCGAGATCTGAGGCCGCGGAGAGGGAGCAGACCCATGCCCGACATGATCCTCTTCAACGGCCGCGTCACGACGATGGACCCGGACAGACCCGAGGCGACCGCGGTCGCCGTCGAGGGCGGCAGGATCGCCGCCGTCGGCTCGGACGCCGAACTGATGGCGGTGGCCGGCGGCGCCGAGACGATCGACCTGCAGGGTCGGCGCGTGATCCCCGGCCTGATCGACAGCCACACGCACATCATCCGCCAGGGCGCCAACTTCGCCATGGAGCTGCGCTGGGACCACGTCCCCTCGCTGGCGGACGGACTCGCGATGCTCAAGGCGCAGGCGCAGCGCACGCCGGCGGGCCAGTGGATCCGCGTGGTCGGCGGCTGGTCGGCCGATCAGTTCGCGGAAAAGCGGCTACCGACGCTGGCGGAGATCAACGCCGCCGCGCCCGACGTGCCGGTCTACGTGCTGCACCTCTACGACCGCGCCTGGCTGAACAAGGCGGCTCTGCGCGCGCTCGGCATCGACCGGCACTTCTACGAACCCTTCGTCTCCGGCCGGCTGGAGCGGGACGACGACGGCGTTCCGACCGGCCTCGCGCTGGCGCGTCCCAACGCCCAGCCGCTCTACGCCCTGCTGGACATGGCGCCGAAGCTCGACTTCGAGCAGCAGATCACCTCCGCCAAACACTACTTCTGCGCGCTCAACGGCCTCGGCCTGACCTCGGCCCTCGACTGCGCGGGCGGCTTCCTGAACTACCCGGACGATTACGGCGTGATCTCCGAACTCAATCGCCGCGGCGAGCAGACCGTGCGCATCGGCTATCAGCTCTTCGCGCAGCGGCCGCTCTTCGAGCTCGACGACTTCAAGCGCTGGCACGACATCGTCAAGCCGGACCAGGGCGACGACTACCTCAAATGCATCGGCGCCGGGGAGATGCTCGTCGCCTCCGCCTACGACTTCGAGGATTTCTCCTATCCCCGGCCGGAGCTGCCCAAGCGCATGGAGGGCGATCTGCGACCGGTGCTCGAATTCCTGCTGGAGAACCGCTGGCCCATCCGCTTCCACTGCACCTACGAGCAAAGCGCCCACCGTCTGCTGACGGTGCTGGAGGAGGTCGGACGGGACAAGGGCCTCGAAGAGCTCAACTGGATCTTCGACCATGGCGAGACCGTGTCGGAGAGGACGATGGAATGGGTGGCTCGCCTCGGCGGCGGCATCTCCTACCAGAACCGGATCGCCTTTCAGGCCACCGCCTACCGCGACCGCTACGGCGAGGCCGCGTTGCGCGCGGTGATGCCCGTGAAGAAGATGATGGCCTCGGGCGTTCCGCTGGCGGCGGGGACCGACGCCACCCGCGTGTCGTCCTACAACCCCTGGCTCGCCATCCACTGGGCGGTTTCGGGCAAGGGCCGCGGCGGCGACGTTATCTGGTCGCGGGACGCCCGCCTCGACCGTGAAGACGCCTTGCGCCACTGGACGGCGAACGGCGCCTGGTTCAGCCGAGAGGTCGGCAGGAAGGGGCGGATCGCGGTCGGTCAGCTCGCCGATCTCGCCGTTCTGGATCGAGATTACTTCTCGGTGCCGGAGGACGACATCGTCGACATCACGTCCGACCTCACGCTGACCGGCGGCAAAGTCGTGCATGCCAAGGGCGCCTTCGCCCCGTTCGCCCCTCCGCCTCTGGCGGACCTGCCGGACTGGTCGCCGATCCCGGTTTTCGGCGCGCCTGGCGCGACCGTCGCGCCGCGCCCGGCCGGCGCCCTCTGAAACGGCCTGCGCCGCAAGGCCTCCGGCCGGTCCGTCTTCCTCCTCAACACCTGCAACGGAGCTTTCCATGGACATCAAGGCCTACGCGGTCTCGCTGGGCATCGGCCTTCTGGTGGGCGTGATCTACGCCGTCTTGAACACGCGGTCGCCGGCGCCTCCCGTGATCGCTTTGCTCGGTCTGCTCGGCATGCTGCTGGGCGAAACCGCGGCGTCGTGGGCGAAGAACCGGATGACAGCCAAGGACGCCGCGGCGCATTGCCTGCACGCCAAGACGTTCTGCGCCACGCCCGACCCGCGGCGGAGCCGGTCGTGATGCGGCGCCTCGGCCTCGCCGCGTCGTTCGGCTTCCTCCTGGTTTCGGTCGCTCACGCGGCCGAACCGCTGCTCTATCCGGGGCGGGTCGAAGCGGCGCGGCAGGCGGCGCTGTCGACGCGCATCAACGGCGTCGTGTCCGAGGTCCTGTTCAGCGGCGGCGACGAGGTTTCGCAAGGACAGCCGTTGATCCGTCTGGACCCCGTCGACGCCCAGCTCGACCTCGCCGCGGCGGAGGCCGCGCTGGCCCGCGCGACGGCCGAACTGCAGGGCGCCGAACGCGCGGCGACGCGGCAGCAGCGCCTGGCCGAGCGGGGCATATCGCCCGACGCGGTGGTGGGGCCGGCGATCACCGCGCGCGCCGCCGCGCAGGCCGCCGTCAGATTGGCCGAAGCGCATCGCGACCGCGCCGCCATGGACCTGGAGCGGACGATCATCCGCGCGCCGATCGGCGGGCTCATCTCGCCCGCGCAGGTCATCGTCGGGCAATTCATCGAGGCCGAAGCCGGACCGCCGCTGGCCACGATCGTCGATCTCGACCCCGTCCTCGTCGCCTACGACGCGCCGTATTCGGACAGGCTGGCGCTTCTGAGCGCCTCGAACGCCGCAAGCGTCGACGCGCTGCTCGCCCGCATTCGGGTCGAGCTCGCCCTGCCGGGCGGGCGGACCTATCCCATCGACTCCGCGCCGCACACCGCCGGGCCGACCGTCGATGCGGACACCGGCACGGTCCGCGTCTGGGCCTATTTCGACAATCCCGACCGACTGCTGCGCCCCGGCATGGCGGTGACGGTCCGCTCGCATGTCGATGCGCCGTAACGGCGGCGGCCGGCCCGCCGGGACGGCGCCGTCCGCGCGGCGACGCCCCGTCGCGGCGCCTCCCGGCCCGACCCGCAGCGCCGCGCCCGTTGGCGGCGCGCGGCGCCTCCGGCAATCGCAACAGAAGGAACCGAGGGCATGAGCGCCGACGCCGAAACCTCGACAGCCGCTCCCGGCGGTCCCATGGGCCCGTTCCGCCACAGGGTCTTCGCCGTGCTCTGGGTCGCCACGGTCGCCTCCAACATCGGAACATGGATGCACGACGTCGGCGCCGGCTGGCTGATGACCGAACTGGCGCCCTCTCCGACGATGGTCGCCGCCGTCCCGGCGGCGACCACGCTTCCCATCTTCCTCTTCGCGCTGCTGGCGGGCGCCGTGGCCGACATCGTCGACCGCCGGCGACTGCTGATCGGCATCAACCTCGGCCTCGGATGCGCCGCGCTGGCCATGACCGCGGTCGTCCATCTGGGCCTGATGACGCCCTGGCTGCTGCTGATCTTCACCTTCGTCTTCGGAACAGGCGCCGCCTTCATGGCGCCCGCCTGGCAGGCCATTGTGCCCAAGCTGATCCCGCGGCAGGACCTGCCGGCCGCCATCGCCCTGAACTCGATGGGCATCAACATCAGCCGCGCCATCGGACCGGCCCTCGCGGGCGTCCTCATCGTCTCCGCCGGCCTCGCGGCGCCCTTCCTGGCCAACGCGCTCAGCGTCCTGGGCATCATCGCCGCGCTCTGGTGGTGGAGGGGCGCGCCCGCGCCCGACGCGGCCCTGCCGGCGGAGCGGATCGGCGGCGCCGTCGCCTCGGGTCTCCGCTACGCCGTCAACAGCCCCGCGCTGCGCGCCACGCTGGTGCGCGCCGCGGCGTTCTTCGTGTTCGCGAGCGCGTTCTGGGCGATGCTGCCGCTCGTCGCTCGGGACGTGCTGGGGGGCGGGCCGACCCTCTACGGCGTCCTCCTCGCCGCGGTCGGCGCCGGCGCGGTCGGCGGGGCGTTTCTGCTGCCCCGCATCA
>JBCBYE010000794.1:0-1918 GCA_039816075.1 Pseudomonadota bacterium
GCCGCGATCCTGAGGGCGCGCGGCCATGCCGTAACCACGCCGACGCAGACGGGCCTGGGCGAGCGGGCGCATCTGCTGTCGCCCGACATCACGCTTGAGACCTTCGTTCAGGACCTGACGGCGCATTTGGATTTCGAGGATCTGCGCGACGTGGTGCTGGCCGGGCATTCCTTCGGCGGCAACGCGGTGTCCGGCGCGGCGGAGCGGCGGCCGGAGCGGCTGCGCCGGCTGGTCTATCTCGACGCGCAATTGGTGCAGGGCGGGCAGACGCCGCACGCGTGCTCGCCTCCCGAGCGTCGCGCCGCGCGGGAGGCCGCGTCGCTGGCCCATGACGGCGGGCTGTCGCTGCCGGCGCCCACGGCGATCGAGATGGGGGTGCTGGACCCGGCGCGCGGCGCGGCGCTGGAGGCGCGGCTGGTCCCCCATCCCTGGCGCACGCACGTGACGCCGCTGCCCATCGAAGGGCCGCCGGGCGGCGCGCTGCCCAAGGTCTACGTGCGCGCGACGGATCCGGCGTACCGCCCGCTGGACTGGGCGTTGGAGCGGGCGCGCGCGGCGGCCTGGCGGATCGAGGAGATCGCCTCGGGCCATGATTGCATGTGGGCGGCGCCGACGGCGACGGCCGATCTGCTGGAGGCGGAAGCGCGGAGGAGCGATCCATGAGTCTTGAGGTCTGGCTCGCCTTCGCGGCGGCGAGCGCGGTGCTGGTGGCCATTCCCGGCCCCACGGTGATGCTGGTGGTGGGCTACGCCCTGGGCGAGGGCCGCCGCAGCGTGCTGGCCACGGCGCCGGGCGTGGCGCTGGGCGACGTGCTGGCGATGACCGGTTCGATGCTGGGCGTGGGCGCGGTTCTGGCGGCGTCGTCCACGCTGTTCTCGGCGGTGAAGCTGGCGGGGGCGGCCTATCTGATCTGGCTGGGCTGGCGCATGTGGCGGTCGGCCCGCGATGCGGAGACGGCCGCGCAGGCGGTGAGGCGCCCCGCCGGCGGGCGCAGCGGCTGGGGGATGTTTCGCGAAAGCTTCGTGGTGACGCTGCTGAACCCCAAGGGATTGGTGTTCTTCGTCGCCTTCGTGCCGCAGTTCATCGACCCCGCGGCGCCGCTGACGCCGCTGACGCCGCAGTTGGCGATCCTGATCTGCACGTTCACGACGTTGGGCTTCTTGAATGCGGTGCTGTGGGGGCTGGCGGCGGGCGAGATGCGCGCGCGGATCGCGACGCCGTCGGTCCTGCGCTGGACGGCGCGGGCCGGGGGCGGATGCCTGATCGGCGCGGGGACGGCCACGGCCCTGGCGGCGCGGGGCTGAGCGGTTTTCGCGTCTGCCGGCGACGCGCCTTGCCCCCGCCGGGTGCGCGCCCCTAGGGGGCATCGAGCCCCCTAGGGGCGCCTCGGCGCCCGGTCCGGGACGGCGGACGTCGCGCGAGAGGGCGCCTTCGAAAGGGCGCCGGACGCGCGCGCCGTCAGTCGAAGACGCCGGAGGCCTGAGCGACGGTCATGAAGGCGCGGCCGGTGCGGCTGTCGGCGAAGGCGAGCAGGCGGCTCTCTCCGCCCGGGGCGGCGGCGGCGCGGCGCACCAGCGCATCGTAGCGCCGCATCAGGTGCATGCCCGTGTCGCGGAACACCGGGTCGCCCTTCATCAAACCGCGCACGCGCTCCACCGCGTCCATGTCCTCGACTCCCGCGGCCTGCGCCGCGGCCGGGCCGCGGGCGCCTTCGGCGAAACGACGCCAGACCGAGGCGGGGGCGTGGCGGATCGGCAGATCCTCCATGTAGAGGCCGTGCTGGGCGAGCAGGGTCAGCGCGTCTTCGGAGGCGCGCAGCAGCTCCGCCGCGCCGCGGTCGCGCCGGGCGGCGTCGAGCGCGGCGAAGCCGGCCGCGTCGCCGGCATGCTTGGGGAAATCGAGCGCGGCGGCGATGACC
>JBCBYE010000428.1:0-4304 GCA_039816075.1 Pseudomonadota bacterium
CAGAAGGGCGTATTTTTCGATGTATTCCGTGCGGCCGGTCAGCAGCAGCGCGGTGCCGCGCCCGGCCCCGCGCCAGGCGGCCGCGCGCAGGCGCAGACCGTCGAGGTCGAGGTGGTCCAGCACGTCGGGGCGCCGCGCCTCGGGGGCCTGGGAATGCCAGGGCGCGGGACGGGTCAGGCCCGGGCGGAAGCCCCGGCGCGACGAGGTCGAACGGGCGGCGTCGGACGGCATGGGGAACCCTTCCGGCGGAGGCGCGGCGTGGATGGCGGAACGGACGGAGCGGCGAGCGGCGGCGGCCAGGGGCGCCGGGTCAGGACAGAACCGCGTTCAGCGCCATGGCCTTGGACATGTCGCCGTCGATCTTCAGCTTGCCCGACATGAAGGCGCCCGTGGGGTTCACGTCGCCGGTCATCATGCCCTTGAACGTCTCGGCGTCGGCGGTGACGGTGCAGTCGGCCTCGGCGTCGTCGATGGTGACATCCGAGCCTTCCAGCCGGATCGCGCCCTCGTCTTCGATCTCGAACTTGATGGAGCCGTCGAAGCTGCCGTCGCCCAGCTTTTCCTTCAGGGCCTCGGCGGCTTTGGCGAGGGTGTCGGACATCGGGCGTCTCCTGATCGTCGGGGCGGAGCGGTGCGGGCTCGCCAAGGCTGCGTCGGGCGCTAAGGTACACGGCGTGATGAGGAACGAAAGCCGCCGCCCGCCAAGGCCCCGTCGCCGCGCCCGATCCCCCTGGGGCGCCGTCGCGTTCGCAACGGCTTGCGCCCTGTTCTGGGCGCCGGCACTGAACGCGCAGCCCGCCGCTGATTCCCCCGGCGGCGAAAGCGCGGAGGAGCTGGAGCGCGAATCGCGCCTGCCGGAGGAGCGGGAGGCGCGGCTCGACGCCCTCTTCGATCGCCTCGCCGCGGCCGAGGACGGACCGCATGAGCGGGTGGAGCAGGAGATCCTGCGCGTCTGGGCGCAGTCCGGCTCGGCCACGGCCGACCTGCTGCTGCAGCGCGGACGCGACGCCCTGGGCCAGGAGGACGCGGTGCGCGCCATCGCCCATGCCGGGGCCGCGCTGGACCATTTCCCCGATTTCGCGGAGGCCTGGAACCTGCGCGCCACCGCCTTCTTCACCCTGGGCCGCTATGGCCAGGCCCTGGCCGATATCGAGCAGGTGCTGGCGCGAGAGCCGCGGCATTTCGGCGCCCTGTCGGGCCTGGGCATCATCCTCGAACAGGTGGGGCGGGAGCAGGACGCGCTGGCCGCCTACCGCGAGGCGGCGCGCTGGAACCCGCACATGCAGCGCGTGAACGACGCCGTGGACCGCCTGGCCCCCAAGGTCGACGGCCGCGACGCCTGAGACCGAGCCCCGCCCCGCCCCCTTGACGACGCCCGCGCGCGCCGGCCCGATCCCGGCGCGCGACGTTCCGGAGAGCGCCCCCATGCAGGACGCCTCGCTCGCCCCGAGGGACGCCGCCGACGGTCATCCGCGGGACCGCACGGTGTCGGCCGTGCTGGGACCGACCAACACCGGCAAGACGCATTACGCCATCGAGCGGATGCTGGCGCATCGCAGCGGCGTCATCGGCCTGCCGCTGCGCCTGCTGGCGCGCGAAGTCTACGACAAGATCGTCGCGCTGCGCGGCCCCTCGGTGGTGGCCCTGGTCACGGGGGAAGAGAAGATCGCCCCGCCCCGCGCCCAGTATTGGGTCTGCACGGTGGAGGCGATGCCGCTGGAGATCGGCGCCGATTTCGTCGCCGTGGACGAAATCCAGCTTTGCGCCGATCCCGAGCGCGGGCATGTGTTCACCGATCGGCTGCTGCGCGCCCGCGGGCTGCACGAAACGCTGTTCCTTGGCTCGGCCGCCATGCGCGGCCGCATCGCGGAGCTGATCCCAAAGGCGACCTTTCTGCGACGGGAACGCTTCTCGACGCTGCGCTATGCGGGATCGAAGAAGCTGAGCCGCATGCCGCCGCGCGCCGCGGTCGTCGCGTTCAGCGTCGACAACGTCTACGCCATCGCCGAGCTGATGCGCCGGCAGAAGGGCGGCGTGGCGGTGGTGCTGGGCGCGCTGTCCCCTCGCACCCGCAACGCGCAGGTGGATCTGTATCAGAACGGCGACGTGGACCACCTGGTGGCCACCGACGCCATCGGCATGGGCCTGAACCTCGACGTCAAGCACGTGGCCTTCGCCGGCACGCAGAAGTTCGACGGGCGGCGGTTCCGCGATCTGATGCCGCATGAGCTGGGCCAGATCGCCGGGCGCGCCGGCCGTTTCAAGACCGACGGCGCCTTCGGCGTGACGGGCGAGGCCGCGCCCTTCGACGACGAGGTGGTGCAGGCCATCGAAGAGCATCGCTACGCCCCGGTGCGAAAGCTGATGTGGCGCAACGCGCGCCTGGAATTCGGCAGCGTGGAGGCGCTGCTCGCCTCGCTCGACGCGCCGGCGAACGGGCCGGGCCTGGTCAAGGCGCGCGACGCCGACGACGTGGTGACGCTGCGCACGCTGACGCTCGATCACGACGTTCTCGACATGGCCCAGGGCGGTCCCGCCGTGCGCCGCCTGTGGGAGGTCTGCCAGGCGCCCGATTTCCGCAAGGTGTCCGATGCCGAACATGCCGCGCTCGCCGGGCAGATTTTCCGGTTCCTGATGGGGCGCGAGGGCCGTATACCCTCCGACTGGTTGGCGGCGCGGGTGCGGCGCGTGGATCGGACCGAAGGGGACATCGACGCGCTGTCGAAACGGCTGGCCTTCATCCGCACCTGGACCTACGTGGCCAATCGCCGCGACTGGGTCGAGGACGCGGAGGCGTGGCGCGAGACGACCCGCGAGGTCGAGGACCGCCTGTCGGACGCCCTGCATGCGCGTCTGACGCAGAGATTCGTCGACCGCCGCACCTCGGTGCTCATGCGGCGGTTGAAGCAGAAGGAGAGGCTCGTGGCCGAAGTGACGCCCGAGGGAGAAGTGACCGCTGAGGGTCATGTGCTGGGCCGGCTCGACGGGTTCCGGTTCACGCTGGACGCCGGCGCCACGGGCGATGAGGCCAAGACGCTGCGCGCCGCCTCGACCGAAGGGTTGGCGGCGGAGTTCGCGCGCCGCGCCGACAAGTTCTACAACGCCCCGGACACCGAGATCGACCTGACCGAGCAGGGCGGGCTGATGTGGGGCGAGCATGCGGTCGGCAAGCTGACCAAGGGCGCGGACCGGCTGACCCCGGGCGTTCAGGGCTTCGTCGACGAGATCGCCGGCGAGGACGTGCGCACGAAGGTGGAGCGCCGGCTGACCCACTGGATCAACCGCCGCATCGCCGCGCAGTTCGAGCCGCTGGTGAAGCTGCGCGACGACGAGACGGTGACCGGCCTGGCGCGCGGCGTGGCGTTCCGACTGGTGGAGGCGCTGGGCGTGACGCCGCGGTCCGGCGAGATGGGGCAGGACGTCAAGTCGCTGGATCAGGACGGGCGCGGCATGCTGCGCAAGCACGGCGTGCGCTTCGGCCAGCACACGGTTTTCATGCCGCTGCTGCTCAAGCCCGCGCCGACGCGCCTGCGCCTGGCGCTCTGGGCGCTGGACGAGGGGCTGGACGATTGGCCGGCCCCGCCGCCGCCGGGCCTGGTGACGATCCCCGCCCTGCCCGGCGCGCCGGGCGGTTTCTATCCCCGGGCGGGCTATCGGCTGGCCGGGGCGCGGGCCCTGCGCATCGACATGCTGGAGCGGCTGGCGGACATGATCCGCGGCCAGGATTCGCGCGGCGGCTTCGAAGCGACGGCCGACATGCTGTCGATCACCGGCTGCACGCTGGAGCAGTTCGCCGATCTGATGAAGGGTCTGGGCTACAAGGCCGAACGCGGCGAGCGGCCCAAGCCGCCGGCCGAAGCGCCGGCGGCCGCGGCCGCCGAGGCGCCCAAGGATGCGGCGACGTCCGGGTCGGCATCGGAGACCGTCTCCGCCGCCGCGCCGGAAACGTCCCAGGCGGCGTCCGACCCCGCCGCGGTCGAGCCGGCCCCGACGACCGAGGAGGCAGCCCCTTCGATCGAGGCCGAGGCCGAGGCCGCGACGACCGACGCCGCCGACGCCCAGACGTCCTCGTCGGACACGGCCGAGGCCGACGCGCCTGCCGATCCGGCGGAGCCAGAGACGGCGGACGCCGCGGCGACGCCTGAGGAGGCCGGCGCGGATGTCGTCGAGGCCGAGGCGGCCGCCGCGTCGACGGCCGTCGACGCGGAAGCGGCCGCCACGGTTGCGACGGGCGCGGCGACGGAAACCGATGGCGCTTCCGAAGCGTCCGCGGACTCCGCGTCCGACGGCGAGGGCGGCGCGAA
>JBCBYE010000615.1:0-2891 GCA_039816075.1 Pseudomonadota bacterium
CATCCGGGCGTTCAGGCTCGAATACGGGTCCTGAAAGATCATCTGCAGCGCCCGGATGCGCGTGCTCGACATCGTCGCCGAGCCGATCCGCTTCTACAAGCTGACCGAGTCCGAGGCGGAGACGCGGCGCATCGTCGGCGATCTGCTGGATCATGTGGGCCTGGGCGCGCAGGCGGCGGTGCGCTATCCGCACGAATTCTCGGGCGGGCAGCGGCAGCGGATCTCCATCGCGCGGGCGCTCGCCTCGCGCCCGCGGATCCTGATCTGCGACGAGCCGACCAGCGCGCTGGACGTGAGCGTGCAGGCGACGATCCTGAACCTGCTGCGCGATCTGCAGGAGGAGCTGGGCCTGACGATGCTGTTCATCAGCCATGACCTGCCGGTGATCCGGCAGATGTGCGACCGGGTGGCGGTGATGCGTTACGGCCGGATCTGCGAGATCGCCGACAACGAGGCGCTGTTCGAGCGGCCGGAGCATGAGTACACGCGGCATCTGCTGGACCTGATGCCGCGGATGGACCTGCTGGGCGCGGCCTGAGGGCGGGGCCGGCGCAGGGCGGGGCGCGGGCGGCGCGTCAACCCTGATCGGGGGACGCGCCGGGTGGCGTTTGCTCTCGATTTGATGTATGCCGCGTGAATGAATTGGGCGTGGCAGAAGCGCGCCCGCATGCATCCACGCGAGTTCAAGCGGACGCAGCGCCGCCGGGCAGGAGCCCCGGAGCGGGCAGACCGCTGTTTTGGAAGAAGATGACGTATCGCAAGCCGGCCGCCCTGTTCGCGGCGGTCCTGCTGAGCTTCGGCGCCCTGGCGGGGGAGGCCGCCGCCGTGTCGGTCAAGGTGGTCGACGCCTCGGCCATCGCGACGCAGGAGACGCGGTTCTCCTCGCGCGTGAAGGTCGACGCGACCAACTGGGACCTTGGCATCCAGCCGGAGAGCGGCCCGGTCTCGGGCAGCCCCATGCAGGCCCATGTGAGCAATTCCAAGAGCTTCTGGAACAGCTCCACCTTCGGATTTTCGGCGGTCTACGACGCGTCCTTGGCCAACGGCGCGTTCACCTGGACGCTGACCGACGCGAACGACGCCACGCTGGCGCAGCGCACGATGACCGACATCCGCGCCTTCGGCGACTTCAACGCCATCCAGCTGTGGTCGAGCGCCCGGCAGAGCCGCGCTCAGGCGCGCGACGGCGAGGACCAGCGGATCGAGGTGACCGACCTGAGCTTCGGCGGCGGCCTCTCTGGCCCCTCCATCGCCGATATCAGCGTGACCAACGATCAGGAGTTCCTGTGGCTGGTGGCCGATGCCAGCCTGGCGGACAACGACTGGTCGCTTTCGGGCGTGCTGGACTTCGACTCCGCCGGACGGCGCAACCCGAACGAGCGCATGAAGATCGAGATGAAGATGAAGGAGGTCGGCGTGGTTCCGCTGCCCATGGCCGGCTGGTTGCTGATCGGCGGTCTGGCGACCTGGTTCGGCGTGGGCCGCATGGCGCGTCGGTCCGCCTGAGCCGGCGGGCGGCCATCCCAAGGACGCGCGGCGCGGAGGGCGACCCCCGCGCCGCGTTGCGTTTCAGACGATGCCGCCCTCGATCAGGCGGCGGGCCAGGGCGTGGAACGGGGCGGCCTGCGGGCCGTCCTGCAGGGCCACCGGCGCGCCGCCGTCGCCGGCGAGGCGGATGTCCAGGTGCAGGGGGATCTCGCCGAGGAACGGCAGGTCGAGCCGCTCCGCCTCCGCCTTCACGCCGCCCTGGCCGAAGATCTGCGTCTCCAGCCC
This sequence comes from Pseudomonadota bacterium, assembly GCA_039816075.1. Taxonomy (GTDB): domain Bacteria; phylum Pseudomonadota; class Alphaproteobacteria; order Rhodobacterales; family Rhodobacteraceae; genus Albimonas. The sequence continues at coordinate 1,774 of JBCBYE010000615.1, forward strand.
GCAGCCGGGGCAGACGAAGGCGCTCATGTTCTCCACCAGGCCCAGCACGGGCGTGTCGAGCTTCTTGAACATCGCCAGCGCCTTCTTCGCGTCGAGCAGCGCCAGGTCCTGCGGGGTGGAGATCACCAGCGCGCCGGTCACCTCGGCCTTCTGGCACAGGCTCAGCTGCACGTCGCCGGTGCCGGGCGGCAGATCGACGATCAGCACGTCCAGCTCGCCCCAGTTCACCTGGCCCAGCATCTGCTGCAGCGCGCCCATCAGCATGGGGCCGCGCCAGATCACCGCCTCGTCCTCGGGCAGCATCAGGCCGATGGACATGAAGGTGACGCCATGGGCCTGCAGCGGTTCGATCGTTTCGCCGTCGGGGGATTTGGGGCGGGAGGTTTCGCCCATCATCTTGGGCTGCGACGGGCCGTGGATGTCGGCGTCGAGCAGCCCCGTGCGCTTGCCCGCCCGCGCCAGGGCCACGGCGAGATTGGCCGAGAGGGTGGATTTGCCGACCCCGCCCTTGCCCGAGGCGACGGCGAGGATGCGGTGGATGCCGTCGATCTTTCGGCTGGCCTGGGGCGTGGGGTGGCGACCGATCTTGAGGCTGGGCGGCTCGCCGGGCGGCGGGGCCTTGGCGGCCGGGGGCGGCGGCGGCGCGGCGGCGGGGCCGTGGGCGGTGAGGATGCCGGTGGCCTTCTCCACGCCCGGCAGGGCGGCGACGGCCGCCTCGGCGGCCTGGGTCAGGGGGCCGAACTCGCGCGCCCGCTCGGGCGGCACCTCCAGCACGAAGCGGGCCTGGCCGCTCGCGAAGCTGGGCGCGCGCACGTAGTCGGCGGCGACGAGGTCCTTGCCTGTGGCGGGATCGACGATGCGGGCCAGCGCCTTGAGGATGTCCTGGGGGGTGACGGTCATGGCGCGCTCCCTGCGATGTCGGCGCAGAAGGTATGGACGGGGGCGGAAGGGCGCAAGCGGCCGGGCGCCGCGGCAGGGGAGGAGGGCGCGCCGATGCGGACGCGACGGGGGAGGGCGGGCGGGCCGCGCGTCCGCCTCGGCGCGGCCACCTCCCCTGCCGCGGCGCCCGGCCGCGGGCGCCCATCCGCCCCCGTCCAGACCGTCTGCGCCGACCTCGC
>JBCBYE010000043.1:0-13176 GCA_039816075.1 Pseudomonadota bacterium
ACCTGTTCGAGATCCGGCGCGTCGTCGCGGACGCCGCATGACCGGCGGCCCGGCGGCGGGGCCGGAGAATTGGAAACGCCCTCGGGCGACGCTCGACGATCTCCGCCCCTTGCACGCCGCGATCGACTGGGGGGGCCGCGATCTGTCGTCGGGCCGGGCGGCGCCGCGCCTGATGGGGCGGGCTGCGTCAGGCCTGCACGCGCCTCGCCGCCCGCGGCTTCAACCTGGCGCTGGATGGTTTCGGGACGGGCCACGCCTCCATCGCCGCGCTGATCGAGGCGCCGATCTCGGCGCTGAAGATCGACCGATCCTTTCGGCACGACGTGGACCGGGCGGAACGGCTGCAACGGCTGACCGGCCTGATGATCCCGTTGGCCGAGGAGCTGCGTCCGACCGTGGCGGCAGACGGCGTGGAGACGGCTTGGAGACGGCTTGGAGACGGCGGCGGAGATCGAGACGCGGGTCGCCATGGGCTGCGCGGTCTCTCAGGGCTTCGCCCTTGCGCCGCCCATGCCGGCGGAGGAGGCGCCCGAAATCCGCCGGACGCCCGTCTGACCCCGCCGCGATGACGCGACATGGCCGGTCCGACGACGCAGACCGCGCGCGAGAACGCCGCCTAAGCGAGGGCGCGCCCCGCCATGCCGCTTTGCAACCTGAGGCGCTGCATGCCACGCTTGCGCACGCAACGTCGCCGCGGAGGGTGCATGTCGGTCCCCTATTCCCTGCTCGATCTGTCGCCGATCCCCGAGGGCGCGGACGCCGCCGCGGCGCTGCGCAACTCCATCGACCTGGCGCGCCATGCCGAGGCCTGCGGCTTCGCGCGCGTCTGGTATGCGGAGCATCACAACATGCCGGGCCTCGCCTGCACCGCGACGGCGGTGCTGATCGGCCAGGCGGCGGCCGCCACGTCGCGCATCAAGGTGGGCTCGGGCGGGATCATGCTGCCCAACCATGCGCCGCTGGTGGTGGCGGAGCAGTTCGGCACGCTTGCGCGCCTTTTCCCCGGTCGCATCGAGCTGGGGCTGGGCCGCGCGCCGGGCACGGACATGGCGACGGCGCGGGCGCTGCGGCGGCACATGAGCCCTGAAAGCGCCGACGCCTTTCCCGCCGAAGTGCATGAGCTGATCGGCTATTTCGCGCCCGAGGCCGCGCAGGCGCCGGTCAAGGCGATTCCGGCGGCAGGGGCGGATGTGGAGGCGTGGATCCTCGGCTCCTCCCTCTACGGTGCGCAGCTGGCGGCGCATCTGGGCCTGCCCTACGCCTTCGCCTCGCATTTCGCGCCCGCCGCGCTGGAGCAGGCGGCCCGGGTCTATCGCGAGCTCTTTCAGCCCTCCGCCCGACTGGCGGCGCCCCGCTTCATGATGGCGATCAACGTCTTCGCCGCGGATGACGACGCCCAGGGGTTCCGGCTGGCCAGCTCTCAGGCGCAGGCCTTCGCCAATCTGCGGCGCGGGCGGCCGGGCCCCCTGCCCCGTCCCGTCGACGACCTCGCCGAGGTGCTGAGCCCGCAGGACCGTGCGATGGCCGGCGAGGCGCTGTCGATTTCGGCAGCCGGCGGGCCGGCGCGGGTGCGGGACGCGCTGGCGGAGCTGATCGCCGCCTACGCGCCCGACGAGGTGATCTTCGCCGCGTCCATCCACGACCATGCCGCGCGTCGGCGCAGTCTGGAGATCGCGGCGCAGGCGATGGGCGCGCTCGCCGCCGCCCCCGCCGCGGCGGAGTAGCGGCTCGGCGGCGGCGGCTCAGCAGTAGCGCTCGGGCCCGACCCACTGACCGGCGTTGTAGCGGTCGCCATGGCACCAGCCCACGGGCAGCGCCGCCTCGATGCGCGCGACGTCCTCGGGCGACAGCGCCAGGGCGGCGGCGGCCGTGGATTCCCGCAGATGCTCCACATGGCGCGTGCCGGGAATGGGGATCACGCAGGGGCTTTTGGCCAGGCACCAGGCGTTGGCGAGCGTTGCGGCGGCCACGCCCATCTCCGCGGCGAGGGCGCGGAAGGGCGCGCTCGCCTTCAGGTTCGCCTCGAGGTTCGGGGCCATGAACCGCGGATTGCCCTTGAGAAAGTCGATGCCCTCGATCTTTTCAGGCGAGGGCGGGCGGTCGGTGAGCAGGCCGCGCCCGACCGAGGAGAAGGCGACGAGCGCCGTGCCCTGGCGCTCGCATTCCTGGATCAAGCCCAATTCCGGCGCGCGGGTCTGCAGGGAGTATTCGGATTGCACGGCCGCGATGGGGTGCACGGCGCAGGCGCGGCGCAGGGACGAGGGCGCGATCTCGGAATAGCCGATGGCCTTGGTCTTGCCCTTGGCGACGAGGGCGGCGAGGGCCTCGGTCACCGCCTCGATCGGCCGTTCGGCCTCGCGCCGGTGCACGTAGAAGAGGTCGACGCAGTCGATGCCCATGCGCGCAAGGGAGGCGTCGAGCGACGCCTCCAGATGCTCGGGCGAGTTGTCGAAGCGACGGTTCCCGTCGGCGTCGCGGGTGATGCCCGCCTTGGTGGCGATGACGAAGCGGTCGCGCGTGCCGGGATTGGCGGCGAAGAACGAGCCGAGCCAGGTTTCCGAGCGCCCCATGCCGTAGACGTTGGACGTGTCCAGATGATCGAGCCCCAGGTCGAGGCATTCGCGCAGGATGGCGTGCGAGCCGTCTTCGGTCGCCTTGCCGTAGAAATCGGCGAAGGACATCGCGCCGTAGCCGACCGCGCAGACATGCGGGCCGCCGGCGCCCAGGGGGCGGCGGGAGAATTCGGTCATGGGGAGGGCTCCGATCGGGTGGGACGCGCCATTGTGGCCGCCGGCGGCGGGGCTTGTCCAGATGCGGCCTCGGCCGGGCCGCTCAGACGAAGGCGATGTCGTCGAAGTCGGACGGGCGCAGGCCGAGCAGCGCGATCTCGGCGTTCTCGCCGAGGGCGATGCCGCGCTTGAGCTCAAGGACCAGGCCTCCGCCCGCCCGCCGGGTTCCCGCCACGTCGCCGGCGGCGAGGGAGAGGCTGTCCTCGTCCGTGTCGAAATCCACGATCTCATACGTGCCGCCGGCGCGCGGGTTGATGTGGAAAAGGTCGGCGCCCGACCCGCCGCGCATCCGGGCGGAGGCGCTTTCGGTGGTCAGCACGTCGTCGCCATGGCCGCCGCCGAGCCAGACGGGCTGCGTCGGGCCGGTCTTCGCGTCGCGGTCGTAGCGGGCGTGCAGGGCGTCGTCGCCGTCGCCGCCCTCGATCAGGCCCGGGCCGACGGCCACGCGGCCGGTCCAGCCGAAATGCGCGCGCGTCACCTCGGCGGCGTCCACGCCGCGCAGCAGGACGGCGCCGCCCTCGGACGGGCCGAAGAGGACGAGGGCGCCGTCCTCCGACGCATCCACCCGCGCGCCGTTGCGCATGTGCTGGGTGGCGAAGCGCAGGCGATCCTCGCCGGGCGTGAAGTCTTCGATCACGTCCGGGTCGCCGGCGCGGGCGTGGCCGGTTCCGAAGACGAAGACGTCGCGACCCGCGCCGCCGGTCATCGCGTCGCGACCGCCGCCGCCGATCAGCACGTCGGGGCCGGCGCCGCCGAAGAGGGCGTCGTCGTCGGCGCCGCCCGTGAGCACGTCGCGCCCGTCGCGGCCCTCGAGCGTGTCGCGCCCGGCGCCGCCGTAGAAAAGGTCCGCGGCGGGGCCGCCGATCAGCCGGTCCGCGCCGCGGCCGCCTTCGACGAGCGAGGTGCGGAAGCGGCTGGTCACATCCACCACGTCGTCGCCGCCGCCGCCGTAGATCAGCGCGCCGCCGTCGTGCAGCGTCGCCTCCGCCCGGTCGTCGCCGGGGCCGAGCGCGATCTCGGGGCCGGCGCCTTCGCCGCGTAGGCGCCAGGGGACCCATTCCTCGAACACCCGGCCGGGCCCGTCATAGGTGGCGAAGCGCAGCGCGTCGTCGCCCGCCCCCGCCGCCACGTCGGCGGAGAGGCGCGTCGCCTCCAGCCGGTCGTCGCCGCCGCCGAGGGCGACCTCGCCCCGGATGGGGCCGTTCAGGAGGAAGACGTCGTCCTCGGCCCCGCCGAAAAGCCGGACCGCGCCGCCGTAGGGCTGGCCGTCGACGCCCCCGTCGAGGTCATGCTTGGCGCGCATCAGGCGTTTGACGAGCGCGTCGATCTCGGCGGCGTCGCGCGGCAGCGGGTCTTCGACCTTGGCATGGCCGGCATAGAAGAGGTCGCGGCCCGCCTCGCCCCAGGCGCGCTTGACGTCGCCGTCCGAAGAGCCGCCCCAATAGGTCATGCGGACCACGTCGTCGCCGCCGCCGCCGCGCGCCCGGGCGCCCGCCCCGGGCCAGAGCAGGTCGTCGCCCACCCCGCCCCAGAGGCGCCCGCCGGAGAGCGCATCGTCGCCATGGCCGCCCCAGACGCGCCCGCCCGAGGCCTCGTCGTCGCCGGCGCCGCCCCAGACCCGGCCCAAGGCGGCGCCGCGCAGGTCGTCGTCGCCGCCGCCGCCCCAGATGCGGCCGCCGCGGCCCATCCCCTCGATCCGGTCGTCGCCGGCGCCGCCGAACATGCGCGCCAGTTCCGCGCCGTTACCGGCGAAGAGGCGGTCGTCGCCGAGGCCGCCATCGGTCACGCCGCGTCCCGCGTGGCGCTGGTTGAGGCGGTCGTCGCCGGCGCCGCCGTCAAGGCGGTCGCCCTTGTCGGCGGCGGTCAGCCGGTCGTCGCCGCCGCGCCCGCGCAGCCATTGCCGCGGCCCGTCGCTCGGCCCGTCGCGCGCCGCGATGACGTCGTCGTCCTCGCCGCCCGCGATCTTCAGCACCTTGCCGGCGCGGGCCGTCTTCACGTCCAGCTCCGCAGGATCGCCATAGGCCAGGCGCAGGGCCTTGACGTCGAGCGGGCCCAGCCGCGCCGGCCAGGGCCCGTCGGCGTCCGCATAGGTCATGACGGTGACCTGCGGCTTGTCGAGGCGCGGGGGCAGCTTGATCCCCTCGAACGGGTGGCGCAGGCCGACGGCGTGGCCAAGCTCGTGCAGCAGGACGTAGAACCACTCCGACCCCGGACCGATCTTGCGCGCCTCGCGCAGCGCCACGCTGCCCTCGACGCCGCGCGGATAGCTGCCCCAGCCCAGCAGCGAGCCGGTGCTGAAGGCGCCGAAGTTGATGTCGGCGGGTCCGTCGACCTCGACGAAACGCAGGCCCGAGGCGGCCTCGTAGGCCTCGATCGCCTTGCGCGCCATGCGCTGTTCGGCGGGCGTGAAGGCGCGGTAGCCGTCGGCGAGGCTGTCGCGCACGCGGCCCGCATCCCACAGCCCGCGGTTGTGCAGATCGTAGGTCACCACCACCGCGGCGCCGGGCGAGGCGTGCTCGGCGAAGCCCAAGCCGTTCTTCCAACCGGGGGCGATGGAGCTGACGTGACGGTCGCTGAAACGCGCCAAGGGAGGGTCCAACTGCAAATCAAGTTTGAAAAGCGAATTTGAGCTTACGCGGGTCCGACCGCCGCGACAACGCCGCCGCGCTTGCACCTTGGGACCGCCCCGGCTACCCCCGAAAGGCGCGGCGAGCCGGTCTAGCTCAGCTGGTAGAGCACCTGATTTGTAATCAGGGGGTCGGGGGTTCGAGCCCCTCGACCGGCGCCGACGCCCTGCGCCGACCCGCCCCGCGGCCGCGCGTCGATCCCCTGCGCGGCGGTCGTTCCGTCTCCCCACGGCTCCCATCACCGAAACGTCACCGGTTCGTCGCGTCAGCGTGAAGGCCGGCGGGCATGCTTGCCGCGGTCCCGAAACGGCCGAAGGCGCAAACGCTCCGATGCTTCGATTGATCCTGGCGCGCCTGCTGCGCATGGCCCTGACGATCCTGGCGATCGCCACGGCCGTGTTCTTCGCCACGCGGCTGTCGGGCGAGGCCATCGATTTCATCGTCGGCCCCGGCATCGCCCGCGAGGACCGCGAGGCGCTGATCGTATATTACGGCCTCGACGGGTCGATCTGGACCCAATATCTGCGCTACCTGACCGCTGCGCTCCAGGGCGAGTTCGGCCTGTCGTTCCTGGAGCGGCGCCCCGTGTCGCAGATCGTGGCCGAACGGCTTTGGCCCTCCGCCCAACTGCTGCTGAGCGCCATCGCGCTGACGGCGCTGGTGGCGATTCCGCTGGGTCTCGGCGCGGCGCTGCTGCGCAAAAGCTGGGTGGGCAGCGCCCTGATGGGCGCGGCGTTCCTGGGCTACGCGATACCCAACTTCGTGCTCGCCACGCTGATGGTGCTGGTGTTCGCCTACTGGCTGAACTGGCTGCCGGTCGTGGGCAACGGCACGGCGGCGCATTTCATCATGCCGACCATCGCCCTGTCGGCCTACCTGATCGCGGGGCTGGCGCGGTTCACGCGCAACGCCATGCTGGACGTGCTGAGCCAGGATTACATGCGCACCGCGCGCGCCAAAGGCCTGACGGAGCGCGTCGTGATCCTGCGCCACGGCTTGCGCAACGCCTCCATCACGATCCTCTCGGTGCTCGGCCTGCAGATCGCGGGTCTGGCGGCGTCCGGCTCGGTGGTGGTGGAGGCGATCTTCGCCTGGCCGGGGATCGGCGATCTGCTGGTGCGCTCGGCGCTGCAGCGCGATTACCCGGTGCTGCAGTTCGGCGTTCTGACCGTGGCGGCGGCGGTGATCCTGATCAACACGGCGGTGGATCTGGCCTACGCCTGGGCCGATCCGCGGCTGCGCACGGCGGGGGCCTGAGCCATGGCGGATGCGAGCCCCCTTCCCGCGCCCGCCGCGCCGCTGCGCGACCCGGGCGGCCTCGCGTCGCTGTGGCGCGACGCGGACCCGGTGCAGCGCGTCGCCGCGGCGCTGGCCCTGGTCCTGCTGACCGTGGCGCTGGCGACCCCGCTGCTGGCCCCTTTCGATCCGACGGCGCAGAGCCTGATCTCCCGCCTGCGTCCGCCCCTGGGGTTCGAGCGCTACAAGGACGGGTTCCTCCTGGGAACCGATGAGCTGGGGCGCGACATGCTCAGCCGCGTGCTGCACGGTCTGCGCCTGACCCTGGGACTGGCGTTCTTCGGCGCCTGCATCGGCATGACGCTGGGCGGAGGCCTGGGCCTGCTGGCCGGCATGGGCGGCCGCTGGGCCGACGCGTCGGTGATGGCGGTCGTCGACGTGCAGATCGCCGTGCCCTTCACGCTGCTGGCGCTGCTGGCCGTGGCGCTGTTCGGCAGCGACATGTCGGTGCTGATCGTGATCCTCGGCGTCTACGGCTGGGAACAGTACGCCCGCATCGTGCGCGGCGAGGTGATGAAGCTGCGCCGCATGCCGTTCGTCGAGGCGGCGCGCGCCTCGGGCGCCTCGGCGCGACGCATCGCGGTGGTGCATGTGCTGCCCAACATCGTCTCTCCCCTGGTGGTGCAGTTCACGCTGGCGTTCTCGAACATCGTGCTGCTGGAAAGCACGCTGTCGTTCCTGGGCCTCGGCGTGCAGCCGCCGACCGCCACGCTGGGATCCATGGTCGGCATGGGCCGCGACTACATGCCGACCGCCCCTTGGATCGTGGTGGTCCCGACGCTGGCCATCCTCCTCGTCACCTTCGTCGTGCAGGTGCTCGGCGATTGGCTGCGCGACCGCGCCGACGTGCGCCTGCGCGACCGCTGACCGTTCCAACCAGAAGGCTGCAAGGCCCGTTCCGCTCTCCCCAACCGGAAGGACCATGACCATGTCCAGACTGCTCGCCTCGACCGTCGCCGCCCTGGCGCTGACCGCCGCCGCCCAGGCGCAGGAGATCACCGTCGGCGCCGCCAACGTGTCGGACTACCTCGACCCGGGCCGCGACCATTCCAACGTCGGATCCCAGTTCTACTACAACGCCTTCGACACGCTCGTGGGCAAGAACCACGACACGCTGGAGCTGGAATGGCGCCCGGCGCTGGCCACGGAGTGGACGTTGGTCGAGCCCACGGTGATGGAGCTGAAGCTGCGCGAGGGCGTCACGTTCCATAACGGCGAGGCGCTGACGGCGGACGACGTCGTCTTCTCGCTCAACCGGATGTATCAGGCGACCTTCCCGCCCTACCAGGTGCGCCAGCGCGACCGTCTCGGCAATTTCGAGAAGGCCGAGAAAGTCGACGACTTCACCGTGCGCGTTCACGCCAAGCGTGAAGAGCCCCTGTGGGAGACGCTGCTGAACCTGCAGCAGGTCATGATCCTGCCCGAGGAGTACACCAAGGGCCTGACCGGCGATCCGGACGTGGCCGAGGACGACGATTTCGAGGCCTTCTCGCTCGCCCCCGTCGGCACCGGCCCCTATGCCGTCGCCGAGTTCCAGCCGGGCGAGAAGGTGGTCTACGAGCGTTTCGACGGGTTCTGGGGCGAGCGGGCGCCGCTGGCCAAGGCCACGGTCATCCGCATGCCCGAAACGGCGTCCCGCATCACCGCGCTGAAGACCGGCGAGGCGGACATCGTCACCAACATCGCGCCCGACCAGCTCGCGCTGATCGAGAACGACCCGGCGCTGAAATCCGCCGGTTCGGCCACGGCGCTGTTTCACGTCATGATCATGAACGTGAACCACCCGCATCTGGACGATCCCAAGATCCGCCAGGCGCTGTCGCTGTCGATCGACCGCGACGTGCTGAACGAGGCGCTGTGGCTCGGCAAGGCCATCGTCCCCTCCACCCACACGATGGCGGAGATGGGCGAGCTGCACATGCCCGAGCTGACCACGTTCGAGTACGATCTCGAGCGCGCCAAGCAGCTGATCGCCGAAAGCGACTACGACGGCGAGGTGATCCAGTTCGACCAGTTCCCGGTCTACTACACCAACGGCGTTCTGGCCTCGCAGGCGATCATCGAGATGTGGAAGGAGATCGGCGTCGAGGCCGAGCTCAACGTGACGGAGCAGTGGACCGGCAACGACACCACGATGATGACCCGGTCCTGGTCCAACCCGATGTACTTCGCCGACCCGTTCGGCAGCTTCGGCGTGATGTGGGCGCCGGGCGGTCCCTCGGAATCCGTCGGCCGCTTCAACACCGACGAGGCCTATGCCGCCGCGTGGGAGAAGTTCCGCTTCTCCGCCGACGTGGAGGACCGCAAGGAGGCCTATGCCGAGCTGATGGAGCGCATCAAGCAGGACCCGCCGGTGCTGCCGCTCTACCGTCCGTTCGAAAGCTGGGGGATGAAGGCCAACATCGACTGGGCGCCCAAGCCCGGGCACATCCCCTACGTGCTGGACTTCCGCGCCGGCTCCATCGTGCTCGGCGAAGGCTGAGCGCGACGCGGCCCGACCGGGCGCCCCCTGCCGGGGGGCGCCCGACCTTTTTGCGGGAGAGAGACCCATGCCCAAGATCTGCGTCGTCGCCGACATCCACCATGGCGCGCCGAGCTTTACCAAGAACGGCCCCGCCGCCGCCGCGCTGATGCAGGGCTTCGCCGCCTTTTGCGCGGCCGAAGCGCCGGACCTGGTGGTGGATCTGGGCGATCGCATCTCGGACGTGGATGCGGCGACCGATCTGCGGCTGGAGCGGGAGGCGGCGGCCATGTTCGCCCCCATCGCGCAGCCGGTGAAGCATATCTGCGGCAACCACGATCTGGACCATCTGACGGTGGCGCAGAACGAGGAGATCCTGGGCCAGAGCCTGGCGCACGAGACCGTCGCGCTCGACGGTTGGACGGCGGTGATGTGGCGCCCCGACGCGCGCATCCGACGGCCGGGCGGGTTCGTTCTGCCGGAGGCGGACTTTCTGTGGCTCGCCGGCACGCTGGCCGCGGCGACGGGTCCGACGGCGGTGTTCTCGCACGTGCCGGTGTCGGGGCACGATCAGGCCGGCAACTACTATTTCCAGAACAACCCCGACGTCTCCACCTATCCCGGCGGGGCGGAGCGGGTGCGCGCGGAGCTGTCGCGCATGGCGCATCCGCTGGTCTGGATCTCGGGCCATGTGCACTGGAACACGGTGACCTTCGTGGGCGGCCGGCCGCATGTGACGCTGCAGTCGCTGACGGAGACCTTCACGACCCATCCCGAAACCGCAGGATCCTACGGCATGCTGGAGCTGGGCGAGGAGATCGCCTGGACCGTGCACGGCCGCGACGCCTTCGCCTTCCGCGTCCCCGCGGCCCAGGCGGCGCGCCGTTGGGCGACGCCCCTGCCGCCCTTCGCCGAACATCCGGAGATCCGAGAGCGCCTGCGCGCCCAGGCGGCGGAATGACGCCCGTCCTCGACGTGCGCGGCCTGCGGGTGCGCTTTCGCGGGGCGGCGGCGCCGGCGGTCAAGGACCTGTCCTTCGCCGTCGCGCCGGGCGAGGTGCTGGCGATCGTGGGCGAGTCCGGCTCCGGCAAATCGGTGACGGCGCTTTCGCTGATGCGCCTGATCGACCGCGAGGGCGGACGGATCGAGGCCGGCGAGCTTTGGTTCGACGCGCCCGGCGCGAACGGCGCGCCGGGCGAACGGGTGGATCTCGCCGCCCTGCCCGAGGCGCGCCTGCGCCGGCTGCGCGGCGAGGCCATGGCGATGATCTTTCAGGAGCCGATGACCTCGTTGAACCCGGTCATGACCGTGGGGGATCAGGTGATCGAAGCCGTCCAGGCGCATCGTCCCGTCGCCGCGAAGGCGGCGCGCGCGCGGGCGCTGGAGCTGCTGCGCACAGTGCGCCTGTCGGAGCCCGAGGCGCGGCTGGACCAGCATCCGCACGAGCTGTCGGGCGGCATGCGCCAGCGCGTGATGATCGCCATGGCCATGGCGGGCCGTCCACGCCTTTTGATCGCCGACGAACCGACGACCGCGCTGGACGTCACCGTGCAGGCGGAGATTCTGGCCCTGATCGAGGATCTGCGGGCGGAGACCGGCGCCGCGGTGATCTTCATCACCCACGACATGGGCGTGGTCGCGCAGATCGCCGATCGCGTGCTGGTGATGCGCCGAGGCGAGCCGGTGGAGACGTCGGAGACGCGACGCCTCTTCGCTCAGCCGGCCGCGGCCTACACGCAGGACCTGATCGCCGCCGCGCCGCGCCTGGGCTCGGGCGCGCCGGCGCCGCAGGATCGGCCGCAGGCGCTGCTGGAGGTGCGGGACCTCGTGGCGCGGTTCCCCCTGGCGCGCGGCCTCTTCGGCGGCGCGCGACGCGAGGTGCGGGCGGTGGACCGCGTCGGGTTTCGCCTCGACCGGAGCGAGACGCTGGGGTTGGTCGGCGAATCCGGCTCGGGCAAATCCACCATAGGCCGCGCCGTGCTGCGCCTGGTGGAGCCCACGTCGGGCAGCATCCGCTTCGACGGGCGGGAGATCGCCCGCGCCGACGCCGCCGCCATGGCGCCCCTGCGCCGCGACATGCAGATGATCTTTCAGGACCCTTACGCCAGCCTGAACCCGCGGTTGACGGTGGTCCGCTCCATCACCGAACCGCTGGCGATCCACACGGACATGAGCCTGTCGGACCGGCGCGACGTTGCCGCCGATCTGCTGCGGCGCGTGGGGCTGTCGGCCGATCATCTCGACCGCTATCCGCACCAGTTCTCCGGCGGCCAGCGGCAGCGCCTGTGCATCGCGCGCGCGCTGTCGGTCCGCCCGCGGCTGATCGTGGCGGACGAGCCGGTCTCGGCGCTCGACGTTTCGGTGCAGGCGCAGGTGATGGATCTGCTGCTGGACCTGCAGGCCGAACATGGCATCGCGATGCTCTTCATCTCCCACGACATGGCGGTGGTGGAGAAGATGAGCCACCGCATCGCCGTGCTCGACCGCGGCCGCATCGTGGAGAGCGGGCCGACGACGTCCGTCCTCGCCGATCCGGGGCACGAACACACCCGCCGGCTGATCGCCGCCGCGCCGATTCCGGATCCGACGCTGGAGCGGCCACGCCTGCCTGTCGGACGGGAGCCGGCCTCGCCCATCTTCGACATCGGCGCGCCGGTCCCGCCCCAGGCCTTCGCCGAGCGCGGGGCGGAGCACTGGGTGGCGACCGCCTGAGCCCCAAGAGGGCGGCCGAGCGATGGGCGGCCGCCCCGTTCGGCGGGGTCAGGGCGCTCAGCGCGCCATCTCGCCCCGCGTCCAGTCGGCCCAGTTCGGCGATCCCTCGGCGGCCAGATCCGCCTCCGCCTTGAACTCGATCATGTGCACCATGACCTGCGCGTCCGATGCGAGCACGACGCCGTAGGCCTCCGGCAGCTCGGACCGGGTCAGCTTTCGCGTCTCGCCGAAATTGGCGAAGCCCGCGTGGTTGGTGCCCCGCGGGGCGCTGAAGGGCACGCCGTGGAACGACCCGCACAGCGGCTGGTGGCAGTGGCCGAAGAAGATGTGGGCGATGCGGTCCGCGTGCCGGGCCACGACCTCGCCCAGCCGTTCGGCGTCCAGCAGCATGATCTCGTCGCAGGGCGGCACGCCCGTGGGCACGGGGTTGTGGTGCAGGAACAGCCAGAAGGGACCGTCGCCTTCGCTCAGCCGCGCCTCCAGCCAGGCCGCCCGGGCCGCGCAGAAGGCCCCCGCATGGGTGCGCGGCGCGGTCGTGTCGAGCGCCAGTCCCGTGCCGCGGGACAGCGCGAAGGCGTGCTGGACGAAGCCGTTCTCGTCCGCCAGCTCCGGAAACACGGTCAGGAACGCGGCGGGATCGTCGTGGTTCCCCACGCACAGATGCGCCGGCATGGGCAGGCGTGCGAGGCGGTCGCGCAGGCGGACGTAATCCTCCCGGTCGCCCCAGTCCGAAAGATCGCCGGTGACGATCAGCGCCTCCGCATCGGCATGACGGGCGAGGGCATGGTCCAGCGCCGCCTCGAAGTTGGCGTTGGGGTCGCGGTCGGCGATGGTGTCGCCCGGCGTCGTCAGATGGATGTCGGTGAAGTGCAGCAGCTTCATGGGCCCTCTCCCCTCGCGGCGGCGAACGGCCTGGCGGCCGTGGAGGCGGCCCGGACGGGGCCGCCGCGCCCCACGGGGCGCATGGGACGGCGCGCCCCGGACCTGCGGCCCGGAGCGCGCCGCGCTGGCGTCAGGAGCCGTCGGTGGGCAGCAGGTCCTGCACCTCTTCGCTCAGCTCCTCCTGCAGCTCTTCCATGTCGTCGAACTCGCCCGACACGATGCCCTCGAGCCCGTCGTAGATCACCTGCGTCGCCGCCAGGCCGTTGTCGCCCGGATAGGCCTGCCAGTCGCGCAGCAGGGGCAGCTGACGCACCGCGGTCTCCTTGTTGGGATTGGCGGTGTAGAAGTCCTTCAGGATGATCTCGTTGGCGGCCTTGTTCGGCGGCATGTAGCCGGTGGTGCGCGCCAC
>JBCBYE010000333.1:0-5275 GCA_039816075.1 Pseudomonadota bacterium
CTCGTCCGATCTCTTCACCATGCTGGTGCCAACCAACGACACCTTCGCGGGCAACGATGACCCGACGCAGTTCCTGCTGTTCGACGATCAGGGGAACTACAACGGCGATTTCGACATCATCGTCACCACCGCCGGCCTGTATGACGCGGGCAGCGAGCTGAACGATCCGTCGCCGACCGGCGGGGCGGCCTTTCTCGCCTCGGCCATCGGCACGGAAGGCGGCGAAGAGAACGGCGTCATCACGCAGCTGGACGCCGCGGCGCTGCAGGAGATCTTCGACGCGTTCGACGGCCTGACCACGGCGGCCGGGACGACCGTGGCGGGACCGACGCTGGGCTCGGCGCCGTTCGAGATCGCGCGCATCTCGGTCAACGTGCGGCCGCGCTCCAGCTCGGTGCCCGTGCCGGCGGCGGCGCCGCTGCTGGTCGGCGCGTTGGCGGTGTTCGGTGCGATGCGCCGGCGCAAGCCTGCCGCCTGAGGGCCGCACGACCACGCGGCTGCGCGGTTCGACGACGGGGGAGCGCCGCTCAGGCGCTCCTCACGACCCGAAGCGTCAGGTTCAACCGCCCGCCCTTGGGCAGCAGCGACGAGGCGCCGAAGCGGATGCGGTCGACGCCATGCCAGGCGAGCCGCGCCGCCCCGCCCAGGATCGCGACGTCGCCGGAGTCGAGCCAGACGGAGCGTGTGGGCCGCGGCGCCTCGACCCCGCCGACGCGGAACAGACCCGGATCGCCGAGCGAGATGGAGACGACGGGCGCGTCGTAGGCGTCCTCGTCCTTGTCCTGGTGCAGGCCCATGCGCGCGTCCTCGCCGTACCAGTTGATGAGGCAGCAGTCGGGATCCCCGGTCCAGCCGGAGACCGCGCGCCATACCGAGAGCGCGGCGGGCGGGATCGGCGGCCAAGGCGCTCCCGACGGCGCGGCGGGGGCGTAGGCGTAGCCGCGGCGCGAGGCGGTCCAGCCCAGCCGACCGGCCGAGGTCATGACCACGGACATGCGCCGGCCCGAGGGCGTTTCGAACCGCACAGGCGGCGCGGCGCGGGCGCAGGCGCGCACCTGCTCCACCAGCTTCGCCTGCGCCTCGGGCGGCAGGGCGCCTTTGAGAATCACGGCGCCCATCAGGTCCAGCCGGGTCGCCGAGGCCAGGGAGAGGTCCGGATTCGGGTCCGACTGCGACACGGCGTTTACCTTTCATTTGGCATGGTTAAGCGTTTCTTTTCAGTCGTTTGAATCGGGCGCAAGGAATCGACCCGACGCCACGCGCCGCCTTGCGGCTGTCTCGGCCCGACCCTATATCCCCGGCAACGGCGCGGCGTCGAAGCCGCACGCGCCACCGTCGTGCGTCCGGGGGCCTCGCAGCAGGACCCGGGCCCCCGAAACGCCGCTGAGAAGGGCTGAAAGCACATGTCGAATGTCATCGGGTTCGATCTGGGCACCACCAATTCCTGCGTCGCGATCATGGACGGATCGCAGCCCAAGGTCATCGAGAACTCCGAAGGCGCGCGCACCACGCCGTCTATGGTCGCCTTCACGGATGACGAGCGCCTCACGGGCCAGCCGGCCAAGCGCCAGGCCGTCACCAACCCTGAAAACACCCTCTTCGCCGTCAAGCGCCTGATCGGGCGCCGCTTCACCGACAAGGCGGTGGAAAAGGACAAGGGCATGGTCCCCTTCCACATCGTCGAGGGGAAGAACGGCGACGCCTGGGTCGAGGCGAAGGGCGAGAAATACTCCCCCAGCCAGATCAGCGCCTACATCCTGCAGAAGATGAAGGAGACGGCCGAAAGCTATCTCGGCCAGGGCGTCGACAAGGCGGTGATCACCGTTCCCGCCTATTTCAACGACGCCCAGCGCCAGGCCACCAAGGACGCGGGCAAGATCGCCGGCCTTGAGGTTCTGCGCATCATCAACGAGCCGACGGCAGCCGCCCTCGCCTACGGGCTCGACAGGAAAGAGACCAAGACCATCGCGGTCTACGATCTGGGCGGCGGCACGTTCGACGTCACGATCCTGGAAATCGACGACGGCCTGTTCGAGGTGAAGTCCACCAACGGCGACACCTTCCTGGGCGGCGAGGATTTCGACCTGCGCATCGTCGACTACCTCGCCGACGAGTTCCAGAAGGAGCACAAGCTCGACCTGCGCAAGGATCGCCTGGCGCTGCAGCGCCTGAAGGAGGCGGCCGAGAAGGCGAAGATCGAGCTCAGCTCGTCGAGCCAGACCGAGATCAACCAGCCCTTCATCTCCATGGACCCCGACACGCGTCAGCCGGTCCACCTGGTGATGAAGCTGACCCGAGCGAAGCTGGAAGGCATCGTCGAGGATCTGATCAAACGCACGCTCAAGCCCTGCGACGCGGCGCTGAAGGATGCGGGCCTGGCGAAATCCGACATCGACGAGGTGGTGCTTGTCGGCGGCATGACGCGCATGCCCAAGGTGATCGAGGCGGTGACCGGTTTCTTCGGGAAGGAGCCGCACAAGGGCGTCAACCCGGACGAGGTGGTCGCCATGGGCGCCGCGATCCAGGCCGGCGTGCTGCAGGGCGACGTCAAGGACGTGGTCCTGCTGGACGTGACGCCGCTGTCCCTGGGCATCGAGACGCTGGGCGGCGTGTTCACCCGCCTGATCGACCGCAACACCACCATTCCGACGAAGAAGAGCCAGATCTTCTCAACCGCCGAGGACAACCAGACCGCGGTCACCATCCGCGTGTTCCAGGGCGAGCGGGAGATGGCGGGCGACAACAAGCTGCTGGCGCAGTTCAACCTCGAAGAGCTGCCGCCCGCGCCCCGCGGCCTGCCGCAGGTGGAGGTGACCTTCGACATCGACGCCAACGGCATCGTGTCGGTCGGCGCCAAGGACAAGGCGACGAACAAGGAGCAGAAGGTCACCATCCAGGCCTCGGGCGGTCTCAGCGACGACGACATCGACGCCATGGTCAAGGAGGCCGAGGAAAACGCCGAGGCCGACAAGCAGCGCCGCGACCTGGTCGAGGCCCGCAACCACGCCGAAAGCCTGGTGCATTCGACGGAGAAGTCGGTGGCCGAGCACGGCGAGATGGTGGACGACGAGGTCAAGGCGGCGATCACCGCGGCCATGGCCGAGCTGAAGACCGCGGCCGAGGGCGATGACGTCGAGGACATCAAGGCCAAGACCCAGGCCCTGACCGAGGCGGCCATGAAGCTGGGCGAGGCGATCTACAAGTCGCAGATGGCCGAAGCCGAACAGGCCGAGCCGGCCGAGGGCTCGGACGGCGCGCCCGAGGCCGAGGCGAAGGCCGAGGACGAAGACGTGGTCGACGCGGACTTCACCGAAGTGAAGGACGACGATCGCAAGGCGAGCTGAGGCGGCCGCGGCCGCCGCGAACCCGGACCCCGCCTTCGGCAGACCGAGGGCGGGGTTCGACATTGCTGGATGACCGCGCCCGGGCCTTTCCCTGCAGGGAAAGCGCGCCGGCCTCGGGGACCGCCGCAGCGCCGGCGGACGACGGACGGCCGACGGGGCGCAGGAGACGCGACGCATGGCGAAGGACGACTTCTACGAGGTGCTCGGCCTGAAACGCGGCGCCTCGGACGACGAGATCAAAAAGGCCTATCGCGCCAAGGCCAAGGTTCTGCACCCGGACCGCAACCCCGACGACCCCACGGCCGAGACCAAGTTCAAGGCCATCAACGAGGCCTACGACGTCCTGAAGGACCCGCAGAAGAAGGCCGCCTACGACCAGTTCGGCCATGCCGCCTTCGACGGCGGCGGACCGGGCGCGGGCGGCGGCGGGTTCCGGCCCGGTCAGGGCGGCCCGCAGGATTTCGGCAGCGCGTTTTCGGACGTGTTCGAAGACCTGTTCGGTGATTTCATGGGCGGCGGCGGCGCGCGCGGCCGGGGACGCGGCGGCGGCCGGGGCGGCGCGGCGCGCGGGTCCGACCTGCGCTACAACCTGCGCGTGACGCTCGACGACGCCTTCGCGGGCAAGCAGGAAACGCTGAACATCCCCTCGGCCGTGAAATGCGAGGCCTGCAACGGGACCGGCGCCGAAAGCGGCGCACAGCCGCAGACATGCCCGACCTGTTCGGGCCTGGGCAAGGTGCGGGCTCAGCAGGGCTTTTTCACCATAGAGCGGACCTGTCCCACCTGCGGCGGGCGCGGCACGATCATCAAGAACCCCTGCAAGGTCTGCGCCGGCGCCGGCCGGGTGCAGAAGGACCGGCGCCTGCAGGTGAAGATCCCCGCGGGGGTGGAGACCGGCACGCGCATCCGCCTGGCGGGCGAGGGCGAGGCGGGGGTCGCCGGAGGGCCCGCGGGCGACCTCTACATCTTCATCGAGGTGGCGCCGCATCCGATCTTCGAGCGCGAGGGCGTCGATCTGCGCTGCCGCATCCCGGTGCCGATGACCACGGCGGCGCTGGGCGGAGAGATCGAGGCGCCGCTGGTCGATGGCGGCCGAAGCCGGGTGAAGGTGCCTTCGGGCGTGCAGAGCGGCAAGCAGCTGCGCCTGCGGGAGAAGGGCATGCCTGCGCTGCGCGGCGGTCGGCGCGGCGACCTCTATCTCGAATTGGAGGTGGAGACGCCGGTGAACCTGAGCGCGCGGCAGAAGGAGCTGCTGCGGGAGTTTGAGAAGGCCGGCGACGACAACTCGCCCGAGACCTCGGATTTCTTCGCGCGCGTGAAGGGGTTCTGGGACGGCATGACCGGCTGAAGCCGTCGCGCGGGTCCCGGACCAGGGGCGCGCCTGGTTGGCGGCGTTGCGCCGAAGGCGCATGTCCGATGCGGCGCCCCTCTGCGATGCGGCAGGTCGCGCCGGCCCGGCCGGGCGGACGCCGACGCGCCTCGATCCCGCCGCAGGGGCGCCTTGGGACCGGCGCCGCCGCCGCCCAGGTGGCGAGGGTCTTTTCCTGTCTGATCGGAGATCCGCCATGACCCCGCTTCGCCGCCGTCTCGCCGCCGCGCTGTTGTCCGCGAGCGCCCTTGCCGCGCCCGCCCAGGCGCAGGAGGCGGCGGGGCTTTGCCGCGGCGAGCTGACGGTCACCGGGCAGGGCGTGGCGATGGCCGTGCCGGACGTGCTGCGCCTGCGCTTCGAGGTGGAGGCGGAGGCGAGCTCGCCCGCCGAGGCGTTGGCCGATGCCTCCGCCGGCATGCAGAGCGTGTTCGAGGCGCTCGCCGCCCAGGACGTCGCGGAACGGGACATGGCGACCACCGACGTGAACCTGTTCGAGGTGCGCGAGCGGGTGAAGTCCGGCGCGCCGCCGCGCATCGTGGCGTGGCGCGCAGGCTCGAGATCG
>JBCBYE010000182.1:0-7517 GCA_039816075.1 Pseudomonadota bacterium
CGGCACACCAGGAACACGCCCGCGGTAACCATGGTGGCGGCGTGGATGAGGGCGGAGACGGGCGTCGGCCCCTCCATCGCGTCGGGCAGCCAGGTGTGCAGGAGCAGCTGCGCGCTCTTGCCCATGGCGCCGATGAAGAGGAGCAGGGCCGCCAGCTCCGCCGCGTTCCAGTCGATCCAGAGGAAGGTGATCGTGGTGGCCGCGATCTGCGGCGCGGCGTCGAAGATCACGTCCAGCTCGATGCTGTCGGTCAGGTAGAACAGCGTGAAGATGCCCAGCAGAAAGCCGAAATCGCCCACGCGGTTGACGATGAAGGCCTTCATGGCGGCGGCGTTCGCGCTGGGCTTCTTCCAGTAGAAGCCGATCAGCAGGTAGGAGGCGACGCCCACCCCTTCCCAGCCGAAAAACAGCTGCAGAAGGTTGTCGGCGGTCACCAGCGCCAGCATGGCGAAGGTGAAGAACGACAGATAGGCGAAGAAGCGCGCCTTGGCCGGATCTTCCTCCATATAGCCGATGGAATAGAGATGGACGAGCGTCGAGACGCTCGTGACCACCACCAGCATGATCGCCGTCATCCGGTCGACCCGCACGCCCCAGTCGATCGACAGCGACCCGCTGTCGATCCAGCGCATGATCGAGACCTGCGTGACGTCGGTGGGGTTGGCGAAGACCGTCCAGCTGAGCAGGCAGGCGAAGGCCAGCAGCCCGGTGGTCGTGTACATCGCCCCCTTGTCGCCGATGAAGCGGTGGCCGAAGCCCGCGATCAGCGCCCCAATCAGCGGCAGAAAGAGGATGGCTTCGGTGAAGGTGCCCAGCATCCGATCAGCCCTTCATCATGTTGACGTCTTCCACCGCGATCGTGCCGCGGTTGCGGAAGAAGCAGACCAGGATGGCGAGGCCGATGGCCGCCTCCGCCGCCGCGACGGTCAGCACGAACAGGGTGAACACCTGCCCCGCCAGATCCTGCAGATGCGCGCTGAAGGCCACGAAGTTGATGTTCACCGCCAGCAGCATCAGCTCGATCGACATCAGGATGATGATGACGTTCTTGCGGTTCAGGAAGATGCCGAAGATGCCGGTGACGAACAGGATCGCCGCCACCGTCAGATAATGCTCGAGGCCGATGCCCGTGCCGTCCATGTCGTCGTTCCCCTTGCGCCGTCTTCGGGCGTCTTGGATGCCGAGGCGCGGCGCGGCGCCGCCTCGCAGTCCCTCGCGCGGATGTCCCGGCTCGGGCGCCTCCGCTCTTCGGATGTCCCGGCTCAGATGCCCTGGCCGGGCTTGACGTCCTTCAGTTCGACCGCCTCGTGCCGCTCTCGGTGGATCTGCGCCAGGATGTCCTGCCGCTTGATGCCTTCCTTGTGGCGCAGCGTGAGCACGATGGCCCCGATCATCGCCACCAGCAGCACCATGCCCGACAGCTGGAACAGCAGCACGTAGTCCGTGTAGATCAGCCTGCCCAGCGCGCGCGTGTTCTCCACGTCGCTGGGGATCGGCGCGACCGCGTTGCGCATGGCGGGGGCCGCGTCGGCGAACACCCAGGCCCCGGCCACCAGGCTGAGCTGCACGATCAGCACCACGCCGATCAGCAGGCCCACGGGCAGATAGTCGGTGAAGCCGGCGCGCAGCTCGGCGAAATCCACGTCCAGCATCATCACCACGAAGAGGAACAGAACCGCGACGGCGCCCACGTAGACGATGGCCAGCAGCATCGCCACGAACTCCGCCCCCAGCAGCACGAAAAGGCCGGAGCATGAGAAGAAGGCGAGGATCAGCCACAGCACCGAATGCACCGGGTTGCGGCTGAGCACGGTCATGGCGCCGCCCCCCACGCAGGTGCAGGCGAAGAGGTAGAAGGCGAAGGCGGTCATGGTCTCGTCCCTCTCCGGGCGGCGGGCCCGCCCCTTGCTTCGCGTCGGCCCCGGCGGGTCCGTTGCGTCTCATCTGCGGCCTTCGCGCCCGTGGCGGGCCGAAGGAGGCCCCGGATCAGGTCCGGGGCGCGGCGCGCCCTGCGGCGGGCGCCTCAGCGATACGGCGCGTCCAGCTCGAGGTTGCGGGCGATCTCCCGCTCCCACCGCTCGCCGTTTTCGAGCAGCTTGTCCTTGTTGTAGAACAACTCCTCGCGGGTTTCCGTGGCGAATTCGAAGTTCGGCCCCTCGACGATGGCGTCCACCGGGCAGGCCTCCTGGCAGAAGCCGCAGTAGATGCACTTGGTCATGTCGATGTCGTAGCGCGTCGTGCGGCGGGAGCCGTCGTCGCGCGGCTCCGCCTCGATGGTGATGGCCTGGGCGGGGCAGATCGCCTCGCACAGCTTGCAGGCGATGCACCGCTCCTCGCCGTTGGCGTAGCGGCGCAGGGCGTGCTCGCCGCGGAAGCGCGGCGAGAGGGGGCCCTTTTCAAAGGGATAGTTCAGCGTCGCCTTGGGCTTGAACATGTACTTGATGCCCAGCCGAAAGCCTTCGACGAAGTCCGAAAGCACGGCGTATTTCGCGGCGCGGGCGTAGGAGAAGGCCATGGGGGGTTCCTTACCAGCGGGCGTAGCCGGGCACGCCGTACTGGGCCATGCCGGCGGCGATCACGACCCAGGCCAGCGACATCGGCAGGAACACCTTCCAGCCGAGCCGCATGAGCTGATCGTAGCGGAAGCGGGGCACGATGGCCTTCACCATCGAGAACATGAAGAAGATCGTCACGACCTTGAGCACGAACCATAGAACGCCGTCCGGCAGGCCCGGCACCGGCGACAGCCAGCCGCCGAAGAACAGCACCGTCATCAGCGCGCACATCAGGGTGATCGCCATGTATTCGCCGATCATGAAGAGAAGATACGGCGTGGACGAGTATTCGACCTGATAGCCCGCCACCAGTTCCGACTCCGCCTCCGGCAGGTCGAACGGCGGGCGGTTCGTCTCAGCCAGGGCCGAGATGAAGAACAGCATCACCATCGGCAGATGCGGCAGCCAGTACCACGAGAAGAGGCCGTAGGACCCGTCCTGCGCGCGCACGATCTCGCTGAGGTTCAGGGAGCCCGTGGTGATCAGCACGCCCACGATGATGAAGCCGATGGAGACCTCGTAGGAGATCATCTGCGCGGCCGATCGCAGACCGCCCAGGAACGGATACTTCGAGTTAGAGGCCCAGCCGCCCATGATGACGCCGTAGACCTCCAGCGAGGACACGGCGAAGATGAAGAGGATGCCGACGTTGATGTCGCTCAGCACCCAGCCTTCGCTGAACGGGATCACCGCCCAGGCCACCGTCGCCAGCACGAAGCTGACCAGGGGCGCCAGGAAGAACACCGCCTTGTCCGCGCCCGAGGGAACGATCACCTCCTTGAGCGCGAATTTGAGGAAGTCGGCGAAGCTTTGCAGCAGGCCGAAGGGGCCGACCACGTTGATCGACTTGCGCAGCTGAACCGCGCCCCAGACCTTGCGGTCCATCCACAAAAGGACCGCCAGGCTCAGCAGCAGCAGCACCGTCACCAGCAGGCATTGCGCCAGGATCACGAGCCCGGGCCAGGCCACGCCGGACCAGAAGCCGGTTTCCATCGTCGGGGTCACTCCGCGGCCAGGGGCTGCGCCCGGGCCGCCTTGCGGGCGGACAGCTCCGCCAGGACGGTGGAGGCGCGGCAGATGGGATTGACGAGATAGTGGTCGTTCAGCGGGCTTTCGAAGGGCGCGTCGCCCACGTCGCCGGCGGGCTCGGCGCGCCAGTCGTTTTCGGGCACGGCGTCGATCAGGCCCAGATGCGGATGCGCGGCGAACAGCGCGGCGCGCAGCTGCGCCAGGCTGTCCCAGGGCAGCGTGGCCGAGAGCTTGGCCGACAGCGCCCGCAGGATCGCCCAGTTCTCGCGCGCCTCGCCCGGCGGGAAGCCGGCGCGCGCGGCCATCTGCGGGCGGCCTTCGAGGTTGACGAAAACGCCGCTTTCCTCGGTCCAGGCGGCGCCGGGCAGGATCACGTCGGCCCGGTGCGCGCCGCGGTCGCCGTGGGAGCCCTGGTAGATCACGAAGGCGCCCGCGGGGATCTCCACCTCGTCGGCGCCCAGGTTGAAGATCGCCTCCGCCTGCAGCGCCGCGTCGAGCCCGCCGGCGTCGGCGAAGCCCAGGTCGAGCGCGCCGACGCGGGCCGCGGCCGTGTGCAGGATCAGCAGCTTGGCGCCCGCCGCGTCGCACAGATCCATGACATGGCCCAGCACCTCGGCCCCGTCCGGACGCGCCACGGCGCCCATCCCGAGGACCACGACCCGGCCCTCGCCCTCCTCCAGAAACCCGATCAGCGCCATGCGCCCGACGCCCGACAGGCTGCCCGGCCCGGCGCCGAAGCGCTGATGTTCGTAGGTCAGGTCCATCGCCTCGCCCACCACGCCCACATCGGCGCCGGCGAGCCAGCCCTTGCGGATGCGCGCGTTCAGCACCGGCGCCTCCTCGCGCGGATTGGCGCCGACGATCAGGATGCGATCGGCGGTTTCCAGATCCTCGATCCGGGCCGTGCCGGCATAGGCGGCGCGATTGTCGACGGGCAGCTTCTCGCCGCCCTGGCGGCCTTCTACGATGCCGCCCTGCCCCTCGATCAGCCGCTTGAGCGAGAACATCGCCTCCACCGGCGCCAGATCCCCGGCCAGGGCGGAAAGCCTGCGGCCCTTCATCCCCTCGGCCGCCGCGGTCAGCGCCTCGTCCCAGCTCGCCGGCGTCAGCTTGCCGTCGACGCGGATGTAGGGCCGATCCAGCCGCTGCCGGCGCAGGCCGTCCCAGACGTAGCGGGAGCGGTCGCTGAGCCACTCCTCGTTCACGCCGTCATGGTTGCGCGGCAGAAAGCGCATGACCTCGCGCCCGCGCACGTCCACGCGGATGTTCGCGCCCAGCGCGTCCATCACGTCGATGCTCTCGGTATGCTTCAGCTCCCACGGGCGGGCCGTGAACGCATAGGGCTTGGAGGTCAGCGCGCCAACGGGGCACAGATCGACGATGTTGCCCTGCATTTCGCTGGTCAGCGTCTGCGCGAGATACGAGGTGATCTCGCTGTCCTCGCCGCGGCCGGTCTGGCCCATCTCCGGCACGCCCGCGACCTCGGTGATGAAGCGCACGCAGCGGGTGCAGGAGATGCAGCGCGTCATCTGCGTGCCCACCAGCGGGCCGAGATCGGGGTCGATGGCCGCGCGCTTGGCCTCGCGGAAGCGGCTGAAATCCACGCCGTAGGCCATGGCCTGGTCCTGCAGGTCGCACTCCCCGCCCTGATCGCAGATCGGGCAGTCGAGGGGATGGTTGATCAGCAGGAACTCCATGACGCCTTCGCGCGCCTTCTTCACCATGGGGCTGGTCGTGCGCACCTGCGGCGGCTCCCCATCCTTGCCGGGGCGCAGGTCGCGCACCTGCATGGCGCAGGAGGCCGCGGGCTTGGGCGGCCCGCCGACCACCTCCACCAGGCACATGCGGCAGTTGCCGGCGATGGAGAGGCGCTCGTGATAGCAGAAGCGCGGCACCTCGACGCCCGCCTGCTCGCAGGCCTGAAGGAGCGTCAGCGCCCCGTCGACCTCGATCTCCTGCCCGTCGATGCTGATCTTCTTGAGGTCGGTCATCTTCTCACTCCGCCGCGGCCGGGGCGCAGACGCCCTCGCGCCACATCTTCGCGTTCTTCAGATGCGCCCAGCCGAACGCCTCGTCGGTGTCGCCATGGGTCTTGAGATGCTCCAGCCGCGCCAACGCTTCGTCGAGGTCGGGGCGATGACCCTCGGGCACCCACCACATCACGAAGTGCATCTCTCCCAGCGCCTCGAACCATTCCCGGCGACGCTCGTAGAACCGCTTGTGGATCGTGCCCCAGACGAAGGTCTCCAGCGCCTCGACGCTGTCCCAAACCGTCAGGTTCGACACGTAGCGCGGGTCGCCGTCGATCTTGGCCTCGGTGTTGCCGGTTCCGGGCTCGCCCGAGCCCTCCATCATCCACACGAAGCCGGGCATGCGCTTGCCCATGCCGTTGACCGCATCGAGGTTCGCCATGAACTCCGCGACGCGGGCGTCGTCGGTGTCCGCCACCAGCCGGCCGACGTTCAGCTGCGCCAGATGCATCTTCATGCCGCCGCTCCGTCGCATCGCTTGTCCCGCCACAGGCGCGCGGCGCTCAGATGCGCCCAGCCGAAGGCCTCGTCCGTGTCGCCCTGCGCCTCCAGCTTGCGAAAGCGCGCCATCGCCTCGGTCACCGTGGGGCGGTGTCCTTCGGGGACCCACCACATCACCAGACGCAGCGCATCGGTGGGCGCGTACCACTCGTCCTTGCGGTCGTAAAAGCGCTTGTGAACCGTGTTCCACACGAAGTGCTCCAGCGCCTCCACGCTTTCCCAGACCGACAGGGTGGAGGCCGTGCGCGGATTGCCGCCCAGCGCCCCGTCCGCGTCGTTCTGCGCCGCATCCATCTCGTCGTCGCCCAGCCGCCAGACGAAGCCGGGCGAGCGCGCCGCGGCGCCGTTCACGAGGTCCAGCCCGTCCACGAAGCCCTTCACGCGCGGATCGTCCCAGTCGTGCATCAGCACGCCCAAGTTGAACTCCGCCAGGTGATGGCCTTCGGGCTGGATCATGGCCTTCTGGCTCATTCGGCGGCCACCGCGCTGACGCGGCCGGTGCGCTTGGCCTTGATGCGGTCCTCGATCTCGTCGCGGAAATGCCGGATCAGGCCCTGGATCGGCCAGGCCGCCGCATCGCCGAGCGCGCAGATCGTGTGACCCTCCACCTGCTTGGTGACGTCCAGCAGCATGTCGATCTCCTCGACCTCCGCCTCGCCCTTAACCAGCCGGTCCATCACGCGCATCATCCAGCCCGTGCCCTCGCGGCAGGGCGTGCACTGGCCGCAGCTTTCGTGCTTGTAGAACGCGCTCAGCCGCCAGATCGCCTTGATGATGTCGGTGCTTTGATCCATCACGATGACGGCGGCGGTGCCGAGGCCCGACTTCTGCTCCCGCAGCCAGTCGAAATCCATGATCGCGTCGCCGCAATTGGACGCCGGCAGGCACTGGACCGAGCTGCCGCCCGGGATCACCGCCTTGAGGTTGTCCCAGCCGCCGCGCACGCCGCCGCAATGGCGCTCCAGCAGCTCGCGCAGGGGGATCGACATCTCCTCCTCCACCACGCAGGGCCGGTTCACATGGCCGGAGATGGCGAAGATCTTGGTGCCCGCATTGTTGGGTCGCCCGAAGGAGGAGAACCAGTCGCCGCCGCGGCGCAGGATCGTCGGGACGACCGCGATGCTTTCCACGTTGTTGACGGTGGTGGGGCAGCCGTAGAGGCCGGTGTTGGCCGGGAACGGCGGCTTCAGCCGCGGCATGCCCTTGCGCCCCTCAAGGCTCTCCAGCAGCGCCGTCTCCTCGCCGCAGATGTAAGCGCCGGCGCCATGATGCAGGTAGAGCTCGAAATCCCAGCCGGAGCCGGCGGCGTTCTTGCCCAGCAGACCCGCGTCGTAGGCCTCGTCGATGGCGACCTGCAGCGCCTCGCGCTCCCGGATGAACTCGCCGCGGATGTAGATGTAGC
>JBCBYE010000848.1:0-1614 GCA_039816075.1 Pseudomonadota bacterium
CCCGGGGGGGCGCGGGGCCGCGCGCCCCGGCCCCGAGGCGCGCCGCGCCGGCCGGGGGGGGCGGGCCGGGCCGCCCGGGCCCCCGCCCCGGCGGGGCCGTGGGCCGCCCCGGGGCCGCGGGGGGCCGGCGCCGCCCCTTCGGGGCGCGGGGTCAGCGCTCGCCCTCCGGCCCCTCGCCGCCCGGCGCGTCGCTCTGGGGCCCATCGCTCTGGGGTCCGCCGTTCTGGGCTCCGTCTTCGACCTCCGGCGGGTCCTCCGGCTGCTCGGCGATCCAGGCGACGGAGACGACGCGCTCGCCGTCGGCGGCATTGAGCACCTTCACCCCGCCCGCGCTGCGCGAGCGTTCCGAGATGCCGGCCACCGGGCAGCGGATCGACTGGCCCGCATCGGTCGCCAGCATGATCTGATCGTCGATCTGCACCGGAAAGCTCGCCACCAGCGGCCCGCCGCGCATCGCCTTGTCGATGGCCGCCACGCCCTGGCCGCCGCGCCCGCGGATCGGGTAGTCGTGGCTGGACGAGAGCTTGCCCAGGCCCCGTTCGGTCACGGTCAGGATCAGCTCCTCGGCCGCGGACATCTCGGCGATGCGCGCCTCGCTCAGCGCCACGTCGGCGACGGCCTCCTCATCGGCCTCGACCTCCGCCTCGTCGCCTTCGGTCTGGGCGGTGGCGCGCTTCCACTTCAGATAGGCGGCGCGCTCCTCGCTGCTCGCCTCGAAATGGCGCAGAACGGCCATGGAGACGACCGCGTCCGCCTCGGCCAGCCGGATGCCGCGCACGCCGGTGGAATCGCGGCCCTTGAAGACGCGCACCTCCGTCGTGGGGAAGCGGATGGCGCGGCCGCCGGAGGTCACCAGCATCACGTCCTCGTTCTCGTCGCAGATGCGCGCGTTCACCAGGCGCACGCCCTCGGGCAGCTTCATGGCGATCTTGCCGTTGCGCATGACGTTGGTGAAATCGCTCAGCGCGTTCCGGCGCACGTCGCCCTGGCTGGTGGCGAAGAAGATCTGCAGATCCGCCCACTCCGCCTCGTCCCGCTCCACAGGCATGATCGCGGCGATGGAGACGCCGGCGGCGATGGGCAGCACGTTGACGATGGGCCGGCCGCGGGCGTTGCGGCCCCCGGCGGGCAGGCGCCAGGTCTTGATCTTGTAGACCATGCCGTCGGTTGTGAAGGCGAGCAGCGGCGTGTGCGTGTTGGCCACGAAGAGCGACGTCACCACGTCCTCGTCCTTGGTGTTCATGGCCGACAGGCCTTTTCCGCCGCGGGCCTGGGCGCGGTATTCCTCCAGCGGCGTGCGCTTGATGTAGCCCTGCGCGGTCACGGTCACGACCATGTCCTCGCGCTCGATCAGGTCCTCGTCCTCCAGATCGCCGGCATACTCGGTGATCTCGGTGCGGCGCGGCGTGGCGAATTTCTCGCGCACCTCGCGCAGCTCGGTGGAGATGATCTCCAGGATCCGCTCGCGGCTGCGCAGGATGTCGAGGTAGTCGACGATCCTGACCGACAGCACCTACAGGCTGTCGGAGGCGCAGGCCCGCGCCATCCTCGACCTGCGCCTGCAGCGCCTGACCGCGCTGGGCGTGCGCGAGGTGACGGACGAGCTGGAGGCGC
>JBCBYE010000821.1:0-1761 GCA_039816075.1 Pseudomonadota bacterium
CCTCTCGGATCAGGTCCGCGTGGGTGTGCGTCGCGTCGCGGCCGACTTCATGGAGGCGGGTGCCCGGCGCGAAAAGGCGCAGGGCGCGTTGAGCCTCTTCGAGGTGCTGCGGCCAGTGCTCGTGGCCGATCATGTCGCGGATGGACCGGGCCAGCGATCGGAGAGGCTCCTCTCCTTCTTCGGCTTCGATCTCTGCGAAGCCCTTCAGCATGTCCGGGTCGGCGAGGATGGCGGCGACCCCGCCGGGCGTCGCCGTCTCGGGATCGCGGGCGAGCAGAACGCCCTTCGCGAAGCCGATCAAATTGCGTGGCCAAGCCCGGAAGTATATGTTTTTGCTGTCGTCTTTGGGCTCTTCCACGAGAGCGAACGTGGCTGTCTCCACCGCGAAGATCGCATCGCGCCGGTCACGTGCCTGTGCCTCGGCAGCTGCTCCAAAGGGGCTGAGCTTGATCCGCCAGGGCGCGAGCTGCGGCCAACGCTCGAGGTCGTCGATGACGGCGACCTTCACCCCCATCCGCGCCAGCATGGGGACGGCCTGTATGGCCATCTCCCCGTCCTTCGAGTCCAAGATCGCGACGCCGCCCGCGGCCTTTCCCGCCGCCAGCGAAAACAGCCAAGGCATGGCCCCGCGCGTGGTCTTGCCGCCGCCATTGGCCGACAGCAGGAGCCCATGGCCGCGAGGCGCCAAGATCGGCGCCCCGCTCTCCAGGCTGGCGCCCAGCAGACGACGCCCCTCAGGGTCGATCGTCCGCGCGCGCCTCCTTGCGAAAAAGGACCTCATCGGATGAGCCCCTGGCGTCGCAGATCCGCGTCGCCGGCCATCTTGTCGGCCTTGGGCGCGCCGGCCTGCCGGCGGTAGCGGGACCACGCCGTCTGGCGCAGGAGCAGCCGCACGACCGCGGCGAGGGCGACGACGGCGTGCTTCACGAAAGCGATGGCGAACATTGCGGTGATCAGGATGGCGAGCGCGTAGCCGGGCTCCAGGGAGAGGCGCCAAAACGCCCATCCCAGGCCCACGCAGGCCCCGGCCCTCAGGAAGGCGGCGTTCGCCTTCCACACGAGGGACCAGCCGGTGGCCTCCGTCACCGACCGATCCCCGGGCCGGCCTCGGCCAGCGAGGCCAGGTCGACCACGGCCCAGGCGGCGTTGGCGGGGGCGCGGCGCTGCAGCGTCGAGGAAAAGCCGGCCCCGCCGTCGCCGCCGCGGCCCATGGCGAAGCGCTTGCCCCAGGTCTCGCCTTCGATGGCCACGCGCAGCTCGACCTCGCCGCCAGCGGCGCCGGAGTAGAGGTTGAGGGCCACGAGAGCGGCGGTCAGGTCGATGGGCCCGGGCAGCTGGACAACTTCCCAGCCGGCGTTCAGCGCCGCCGGCGAGGTATGGTCCTTGCGCAGCGTGCCGAACGCGGTGGACGTGCGCCGGAACGAAATAGGAACGCCGCCCGCCGGCTGCACCACCACGTCGAAATCGCAGTCGCAGTCCCAGCGGATCGCGACCTCGACGGCCCGGGCCTCCTCGAACTCGTGGCGGGCCGGCTTGCGCCGGCTGAGCTCGCGTTCGTGGATCGAGACGTCTCCGTCGCGCGCGTCCATGGACTTGGCGACGCGGTAGAGGATCATCAGCGGCGTGTCGGAAGGCTTGAGGTCGTAATCGCCGACCGGCGCGGTGCGGTTCTCCGCGGCCCCGCGCAGCGCGGCCTCGGGTTCGTTCGCGAAGGTCGCCAGGACGCCGCCGCGCGCGAACACCGCCAGGCCCAGGAAACGC
>JBCBYE010000202.1:0-7116 GCA_039816075.1 Pseudomonadota bacterium
GAAGGGCGAGCCGGAAGACTCCCAGGACGCCGCGAAGAAGGAAAAGGACGCGCACGGGAAAACCGACGCCGCCTCGGCGGACGGCGACAAAGACGCGACGAAGTCGACGGGGTCGGCGCAGGAGGCGCCGGAATCGGCCGCGTCGGTGAAGGAAGAGGCCGAAGCTCCGTCGGAGCCGCCGCAGCCGGCGAGCGGAACCGCGGTGATGCGCATCGCCCTCGACGGCGTCGTCGCGTGGGACGACCAACGCGCCGCCGGATCGGGCCTGCTCAAGGTGGTCTTCGGGGGCCGCTCGATCAGCCATGATCTGTTCACGCTGACCCCTTCGGTGCATGGCGGCAGCGCCTCGGCCAAAGCCTGCCGGCAGCAGAATGCCGCAACGGCGCCCGGCACGATCCTGACGCCGACGATCGAGGCGGCGGGGGTCGATCCCACCGGACCGAATTTCACCTCCGGCTTCGTGCAGCAGGACTGCCTTTCGTCGACGGCCACGGCCGGAACGCAGCAGCTGACGGACCGGACCTACGACTTCATGTTCGACTACACGATCGGCGACTCCATCGACCTGTCGGTCTTTCTGGATCTCACCGCGCAGAACGGCGCCACGGCGAACCTGTCGAACACGGCCGAGATCTCGTTCCTGCTCGATCCCGGCACGACGCTGATCAGCGACGACGGTCTGCTCGACAACGCGCGCGTCGTGGTCACTCCGATCCCGCCGGCGGCGCTGCTGATGCTCAGCGGCTTCGCGGCGGCTGCGGTCGTGCGCCGGCGCGCCGCGCGCCCGGCCCCGATCCAGACCCAGATCCCGGCCCGGTTCCCGGCCGCGGCCGCGGCCGCTTCAGGCGTCCCGCACGCCGCGTCCGCCTGACGGCGGAGGGCCGCGGACGCGGCCCCGCGCCCGCTGCGCGTCCGCACGCGGCGGGCGCCCGGCCCCCGGCCGCGCGCCGGGGCCCCGACGTCGCGCAGGGGCGCCCGTGATGGAGCTGTGGATCCCCTTCACCCTCGCCGCGGCGTTCCTGCAGAACCTGCGCTCGGTCCTGCAGCGTCGGCTCAAGGGGCGGCTCAGCACCTCGGGCGCGGCCTTTTCCCGCTTCGTCTACGCGCTGCCGCTGGCCTGGGCCGCGCTGGGCCTGTGGGTCGCGGCGACGGGCGAGGCGACGCCGGCGCCGCCACCCGTGTTCTGGGCCTGGGCCGCGGCGGGGGGGCTGAGTCAGATCCTCTTCACCGTGGTGCTGCTGTGGATGTTCTCCTTCCGCAGCTTCGCCGTGGGCACCACGTTCTCCAAGCTGGAGGTGCTGATGGTCGCCGCCCTCGGCGCCGTCCTGCTGGGCGACGGGCTGAGCGGACCGGCCGTCGCCGCCATCGCCCTGGGCGCGCTGGGCGCGGCGGCGCTTGGGTTCTCGGAGACCCGGCTGACCCCCGGCGCGCTGCTGCGCGGGCTGGGGGAGCGGGCGACGGGCGCCGGCCTGCTCTGCGCGGCCCTGCTGGGCGCCTCTTCGGTCTTCTTCCGCGGCGCGACGCTGTCGCTGGAGGGCGCCTCCACCGGCATGGCGGCGCTGTTCGCGCTCGCTTGCGCGCTGACGCTGCAGACGGCGATGATGGGGGCCTGGTTCGCCGCGGCGGAGCGGGCGCAGGGGCTGACCGTGCTGCGCGAATGGCGGGCCGCGGCGCCGGCGGGCGCCGTCGGCATGGCCTGCTCGGCCTGCTGGTTCACCGCCTTCACCCTGCAGAACGCCGCCTATGTGCGGGCGCTGGGGCAGGTGGAGCTGCTGTTCGCCTTCGCCTCCGGCGCGCTGATCTTCCGCGAACGGATCAGCCGCGCCGAGGGGGTCGGCGTGGCGCTGATCGGCGGGGCGATCGTGCTGCTGCTGC
The DNA here is from genome assembly GCA_039816075.1 of Pseudomonadota bacterium. Classification (GTDB taxonomy): domain Bacteria; phylum Pseudomonadota; class Alphaproteobacteria; order Rhodobacterales; family Rhodobacteraceae; genus Albimonas. The sequence goes on from JBCBYE010000202.1 coordinate 1,876, forward strand.
TGGCGGGCTAGGGCGCGGCGGCGCCGGGCGCCTTCAAGCGAGGACGCGGACGCAGATGCATTCGCAGACGGAGGCGCCGGATCGCTCCGGCGCCCGCGCGCATGCCGTCCGACCCGTCCTCAGGCCGCGCGGTCGCGGGACGGGGTCTCGTCGTCGTCCTCGGCCTCGGCGGGCAGGCTCTTGGCCCATTCCGGAACCTCGATCATCAGGAAGGCGGGCACGTGATCGCCCATGCCGACCACGCGCGGGCCGCGGTCGCGACGGCCGCCGCGGCCGCCCCGGTCCTGACGGTCGCCGCGCTCCGCGCGCTCGGACCGGTCGCCCCGCTCCGACCGATCGGCTCGCTCGCGCCCGCGCGACGGCTCGCGCCGCACCGGGGCGTCCTCCACCGGCGCGGCCTCGGCCTCGCCGCGGGGATCGTCGAGCATCGCCGCGGGCTCCGCCGCGGGCGCCGCCGACGCCTCCTCCTCGCGCTTGCGCCGACCGCCGCCGCGGCGGCTGCGCCCGCGCTTGGGCTTGTCGTCCGCCTCGGGCGCGCTCGCGCCCTCGCGACCCGACCCGTCTCGACCCGACCCGTCCCGAACCTGGGCCTCGCCCGCCGGCGTCGCCGCGGCCTCCTCGGCCGCGCCCCCGCCCATCGGGCTGTCGACCAGCGGCACGGGCTTGCCGATCAGCTCCTCGATCTTGTCGAGATGCTTCTGCTCATGCGGGAAGCACAGCGTGATGGCCTTGCCCTTGCGCCCGGCGCGGCCGGTGCGCCCGATGCGGTGCACGTAATCCTCCGAATGGATCGGTACGTCGAAGTTGAACACATGGCTGACCGTGGGGATGTCGAGCCCGCGCGCCGCCACGTCCGAGGCGATCAGCACCCGGATCTCGCCGTTGCGGAACCCGTCCAGCGTGCGCATGCGCAGGCTCTGATCCAGGTCGCCATGCAGCGGCGCGGCGTTGTAGCCGTGCTTCTTCAGCGACTTGCCCACCACGTCCACGTCGCGCTTGCGGTTGCAGAACACGATGCCGTTGGTCAGCGCGTCGCCCTCGCCGTCGATCAGCTGGCGCAGCAGCTCGCGCTTTTCCTTGTCGGCGGTGTCGCGCCGGGCGGGGCGGTGCTTGCACGCCACCTGCTCGATGGTCTCGGCGGTGGTGGCCTGCTTGGCGACCTCCACGCGGACCGGATTGTGCAGGAAGGTCTCGGTGATGCGCGTGATCTCGGGCGGCATGGTGGCCGAGAAGAACAGCGTCTGGCGCGTGAAGGGCGTCAGGCCGAAGATCTTCTCGATGTCCGGGATGAAGCCCATGTCGAGCATGCGGTCGGCCTCGTCGACCACCATCACCTGCACGCCGGTCAGCATCAGCTTGCCGCGCTCGAAATGATCCAGCAGGCGGCCGGGCGTGGCGATCAGCACGTCGACGCCGCGGTCGATCAGCTTGTCCTGATCCTTGAAGCTGACGCCGCCGATCAGCAGCGCCATGGTCAGCTTGTGGTTCTTGCCGTAGGTCTCGAAATTCTCCGACACCTGGGCGGCGAGCTCCCGCGTGGGGCACAGGATCAGGGAGCGCGGCATGCGCGCCCGGGCCCGGCCCTTGGCGAGGATCGAGATCATCGGCAGGGTGAAGGCAGCCGTCTTGCCCGAACCGGTCTGCGCGATGCCAAGAACGTCGCGACCCTGCAGGGCGGACGGGATCGCCTGCGCCTGAATGGGCGTGGGGGTTTCGTAGCCGGTCTCGGCGACGGCCTCGAGGACCTTGGGATCAAGGTCGAGATCGATGAATTTCATGAGGCTCCTTGCGAACGAACGCTTGCTGGCCAGGGGATCATGGCCGCCAACGCCGCGCGGCCTCGAACGCGACCGGCCCGGATGGCCGTCGCTGCGGCGCAAAATGCAGTTTCGGGACGCAAAGTCAACGTTTCGCGCCGCCCGGACGCGCCGATGTCGTGCAAACGTCGCGAAACGGCGCAGGTTTCGTCGTCGCGGCGTCGCGTCCGCGTCGTCCGAAGGCGGCAGGTCGACATCGCCCGTCCGCCCGCCTCTCGCCCCCCGCGCGCCCGCTCGACCGCTCTTTCGCTCAACCGCAAAGGTCCGCCCATGCCGCGCCTGTCGCTCTCGCTCTTCCTCGCCGCCCTGCTGACCGCCGCCCCCGGCCTCGCCGCCGATCCGGCCGAGGCGACGTTCCCCGCCAGGCTCGCCGGCCATGCGATGCTGCCTGCGCTGACCCTGGTTCCGCCGCCCGCCGACGCGCCGCGGGACGCCTGGATCTCGGGCAAGTTCGCCGCCGGCGGTCGACGCAACGACCGGCCCATGAGCGTCGAGGGTCACACCGGCCGACGACATGGCCGCCGCGGCACCGGCGTTTACCTTCCCTTCATCGGTCAGCCCCTGCAGGGCCTCTCGGGATTCGCCATGCAGCGGGCAGAGGACGGCTCGATCTACGTGCTGATCGACAACGGCTTCGGCGCCAAGCTCAACTCGCCCGACGCGCTGCTCAGCTTCACGCGCATGGCGCCCGATTTCGAAACCGGCGCCGTGGAGGTGGCGGAGCAGGTCTGGCTGCGCGATCCGAACCGCGTCGTGCCCTTCCGCCTGGCCTATGAGGGGACCGAGGCACGCTATCTGACCGGCGCCGATTTCGACCCGGAATCGATCCAGATCCTGGGCGAGGAGGTCTGGATCGGCGAAGAGTTCGGCCCCTTCCTGATCCGCGCGACGCTCGACGGCGTCGTCACCGGCGTCTTCCCCGCGCGCCTCGACGGCGCGCAGCTCCGCTCCCCCGATCATCCGAGCCTGCGCATCCCCGCCGCGGCCGGCGCCGATTGGCGCGTGCCCCGCTCCGGCGGCTACGAGGGCATGGCGCTGCAGCCGGGCACGGGGCTGTTGTGGGCCATGCTGGAAAAACCCCTCCTGACGGAGGCCGGCGCGCCCGAGGGCCGGTTTCTGCGCGTCCTCGCCTTCGACCCGGCGCGTACGCGCTGGACCGGCCAGGGCTTCAAGTTCGCGCTGGCGGAGGGCGCGACGGCCATCGGCGACTTCAACTTCATCGACGAGACACGCGCCCTGGTGATCGAGCGCGACGGCGGCGAGGGCGACCCCTCGCTGCAGTGCGAGGGCGATCCGGCGCCCGACTGCTTCCCCCGCCCCGCAAGGCTCAAGCGCGTGGTGCTGATCGACACGGCCGACCTCGATGCCGACGGCGTCGCGCGCCGCATCGGCCATGTCGACCTGATGAACATCGAGGACCCGGACGGCCTCGCGCGGCTGGAGACGGCGGCGGCGCGGGACATGACCGGTCTCTACACCCTGCCGTTCGTCACCATCGAGGACGTGATGCGCATGGACGACGACCACATCCTCGTGGCCGTCGACAACAACCTCCCGTTCAGCTCCGGCCGGCGGCTCGACCGGGCCATGGACAACGAGTTCGTGCTGCTGAACGTGGCGGAGATGCTGGCCGCGGAGTAGAGGGCGCGTCCGCCGTTCGGTTTCGCTTGACGACCTTGACCCCTCCGTTCCAGTTGGCGCGAGGGGGCCGTGCATGTCCGCCGAGGCGGCGGAACAGGGAGGGATGAACATGAAGAAGTGGGCGGCGGAGGCCTTTGGAACCTTCTGGCTGGTCTTCGCGGGCTGCGGCAGCGCCGTGCTGGCCGCCGGCGCGCCGGAGGTCGGGATCGGCTGGCTCGGCGTCAGCCTCGCCTTCGGCCTGACCGTGCTGACCATGGCCTATGCGGTGGGTCACGTCTCAGGCGGTCACTTCAACCCGGCGGTGACCCTGGGCCTCGCGGTGGCGGGCAAGTTCGAGTGGAAGGACCTGCCGGGCTACTGGATCGCGCAGGTCGCCGGCGGCGTGCTGGCGGGCCTCGTGCTCTTCATCATCGTCTCGGGCCAGGCGGAGTTCGCGGGCGCCGGCGGTTTCGCCTCCAACGGCTACGGCGAGGCGTCGCCGGGCGGCTACGGCCTCTTCTCGGGCCTGGTGGCCGAGGTCGTGCTGACGGCGTTCTTCCTGATCATCATCCTCGGCGCGACGTCGAAGGGCGCGCCTGCGGGCTTCGCGCCCATCGCCATCGGCCTGGGGATGACGCTGATCCACCTTGTCTCGATCCCGGTGACCAACACCTCGGTGAATCCGGCCCGCTCCACTGGCGTGGCGCTGTTCGCGGACGGTCCGGCCATGGCGCAGCTGTGGCTGTTCTGGCTGGCGCCGCTGATCGGCGGGGCCGTCGGCGCGGCGATCTGGGGCGCGCTGCTCAACGACGACTGAGCAGGGCGCTTCCCCTGCGTCAAGGCCGGGCCTAGGCTGGCGGCGGACCTATCAGGGAGGACCGCCGCCATGCCCGTCGCCGCCTTGCCCGCCGACAATCCGCTCGCCCGTCTCGCGGCGCTGTTCCGCAAGATCCTGGGCCGCGTCTCGCAGCTCGCCATTCTCGTGCTGCGCCGGGGCGGAGCATTCGCCGGCAAGCTGGACGAGGCGGCGGAGCGGGCGATCGTCGCGCCGCTCATGGGCTTCGCCGACGCGCTGTGGGACGGCATCGTCGACGCGCTCGGCGGCGTTCAGGATGCGGCCGAGGCGGGCGCCGCGTTCGTCGCCGCGGGGCTGGAGACGCTGATGGAAACGGCCGACGGCTTCCTCGACGTGCTTTTCGCCGGCATCGAGGACCTGGCGCAGGACGGGCTGGAGACCGGCTACGAGATGGCGCTGAGCCTTTTCGAGGCGATCAAGAAGACCGTGCATCTGGTGCTGGACCAGCTGGCCCTGGGCAAGCTGGGCGAGGCGGCGGCGGGCGCCGCGCAGATCCCGCTGGACCTGATCGACAACCTGCTGGGCAACGCGGCCGAGATGGCCTCGCCCAAGCTGGGCGCCCGCGCCCGGGTCCTGCGCGAGGACATGTACGGTCAGCTCAGATCCGCCCGGGCGGCGGCCGCGGCCCGCGGGCCGGGCCGAGAGGCGGGGGCGGATCGCAAGCCGGCGGGCGGCAAGGCGAAATCCGCCAAGGCCAGGACGAGGCCGGCCCGCGGCGGGCGCTGAGCCGCCGCGGGACCCCCGTCGCCTACTCGCGGTCCTCGTCGCCGCCGGCGTCGTGTCCTTCGTCCCCCGCGGCCGCGGCGCGGGCGATGCTGGTCCGAGGCGCATCCGAAGGCGCGGGGGGCGGCGCCGTCACGCCGCCGTAGATCGCGGCCGCCGACGCCGAGGGCATATCGATCCCCTTCCCGCAGCAGGACGTGCACGTGCACGCCGTCTCTTCAGCCA
>JBCBYE010000273.1:0-6098 GCA_039816075.1 Pseudomonadota bacterium
AAAAGCGTCGGCGCACATCTTGGCCAGGGCCCGGACGCGGGCGATGTAGGCCTGCCGCTCCGTCGGGGAGATCACGCCGCGCGCGTCGAGCATGTTGAAGAGGTGGGAGGCCTTGATGCACTGCTCGTAGGCCGGGTGCGCCATGACGATCTCCCGCTCCGTCTTGGGGTCGGTCGAGGGCTGAGCGAGGATGTGGGCGCACTGCTTTTCGGCGTCCTCGAACTGGGCCAGCAGCGTCTTGGTGCAGGCCACGTCGAAGTTGAAGCGCGAATGCTCCCGCTCCGTCTGGCGAAACACGTCGCCATAGGTCAGCGCGATGGGCGTCTGCGGATCGTTGTAGGGCATGTCCATGACGTGATCGATGCCCAGCACGTACATCGCCAGACGCTCCAGCCCATAGGTCAGCTCGCCCGAGACGGGGCGGCAGTCGTGCCCGCCGACCTGCTGGAAATAGGTGAACTGCGACACCTCCATGCCGTCGCACCAGACCTCCCACCCCAGACCCCAGGCGCCGATCGTGGGGCTTTCCCAATCGTCCTCCACGAAGCGGATGTCATGCAGGTCCATGTCGATGCCGATGGCCTCGAGGCTGCCCAGATAAAGCTCCTGCAGGTCCGGGGGCGAGGGTTTGATGAGCACCTGGAACTGGTAGTAGTGCTGCAAGCGGTTGGGGTTGTCGCCATAGCGCCCGTCCGTCGGGCGGCGCGAGGGCTGCACGTAGGCGGCGGCCCAGGGGCGTTCGCCCAGGGAGCGCAGGGTGGTGGCGGGATGGAAGGTGCCGGCGCCGACCTCCATGTCGTAGGGCTGCAGCACGGCGCAGCCGCGGCCGGCCCAATAGGCCTGAAGCCTCAGGATGATCTCCTGAAACGAGCGGGGGACGTCCGGACGGACGATGCCCGCGGCGTCGGAGCTGTCTGCGGGGCGGGCGGCGTGGGCGGACATGGCGCGCGGACCTTTGCGTAGCGGTTGCGCGATGGGGGTAGCGGCGGGGGCCGGCGCCGTCAACGCGGCGAGAAGGGCGCAGGCGCGCCGCCCCCCGCCGGCCCCCCGGCGCCGGCGACCGCCTGTCGCGTGGTCGCGCGGCGGACGCGGCGCATCTGGCGCGGCATCGATCCGCCTGTTCGGAGACGCCCCATGCTGGAGATCGCCGCCCTTCTGGTCACCGCGCTGCTGTTCGGCGGCATGGTGCTTTACGCGTTCGGACTCGCGCCCTTTCTGTTCACCGCCCTGCCGGCGGAGACGGCCGGGCCGACGATTCGCCGGGCGTTTCCGCATTTCTATGTGTTCGTGATGGGCAGCGCGGCCGCCGCGGCGCTGCTGCTATGGCCCTTGGACGCCGGCGCGGCGGCCATGGCGGCGGCGATCGCGCTGAGCACGGTTCCCACGCGCCAGGCGCTGATGCCGGCGATCAACGCGGCGACGGATGCCGGGGCGAAGCGGCGCTTCGCGGCGCTGCACGGCCTGTCGGTGGCGATCACGCTGGCGCATATCGGACTGGCCGGCTGGGCGCTGGCGCGGCTGATCTGAGGAGCGCGGCGCCCCGGCGGCGGCGCGCTCAGCCCCGGGCCGCGAAGCCGTCGATGAGATCGCCCAGATGGGCGGCGAAGTGTCGGTCGAGCGCCGCGCGCCGCTCCGCCCCGTAGATCCCTTCGAGCGTCGGGCCGGAGACGGCGAAGTACTGGATCGCGCCGATCAGGCGGTACACGGCGGCCAGCGCTTCGGCCTCGTCGACCTTTTCCCAGGCGGGCGCGGCGCGCACCAGGGCGGTCAGCCGGTCGAGAAAGGGCTTGAGCGGCCAGGCGCGGGCCGAAGCGTCGCTGTCCAGCAGCGCCCGCACCACCAGGCGCGCATCCTCGGGCCGGGCGTGGGCGTTGCGGGCGTGGGCGTGCAGCACCGCGGCGAGGCGATCCTGCGGGGCGTCGGCCCGCTGCGCCTCGATCTCCGCCACCAGACGGTCGCCCAGGGCGGACAGGACCTCGGCGTAGAGGCGGGCCTTGGTGCCGAAGAAGTGGAGCAGCGCCTGCTTGCTGACCCCGGCGTCCTCGGCCACCGCCGCCAGGCTGGTTCCGTGAAACCCGTCGGCGGCGAAGCGGCGGGCGGCGAAGGCGATGTATCGATCGCGCGAAGCGGGCCGTTCGGACATGACAAAACTCCAATGAATGCAAAGACAGCCTTGCGGCCGCGGCGCGGCGAGGGCAACTTACCGAACGGTAAGAGAACAGCGGCGCCAAGCCGCAGGACCGCATTTCGGGCCCGAAGGGAGCACACGCATGGACCGCAGCGAAGAACTGGCGCTGATCCGCGAGATCATCGGGCTGGACGCGCGGAAATCCGCTTTCCTGGACGCCGAGATCGCGCATTCGCCCATCGGCCGCTACGCCAGCCCCGAGCGTTTCGCGCGCGAGCGTGAGGCGCTGCTGCGGCGCCGGCCGACGGCGGTCCTGCGCTCCGAGGAGCTGGAGGGGCGGCGCGCCTTCGCGGCCTGCGACGTGATGGGCCTGCCGGCGCTGATCACGCGCGACGATGCGGGCGAAGTTCGCGCCTTTCTCAACGTCTGCCGCCACCGCGGCGCGCGGCTGGAGCGCGAGGCGACGGGCTGCAAGCGGGTCTTCACCTGCCCCTATCATGGCTGGAGCTGGAGCAACGACGGCGCCCTGCGCGCCGTCCCGCAGGAGGCGCAGGGCTTTCCCGACCTGCCGCGGGCGGAGCGGGGCCTGCGCCGTCTGCCCGCGGCCGAGGCGCACGGCTTCATCTGGGTGGTCGCCGATCCGGGCGCGGGCGAGGCGCCGGATCTCTCCGGCTGGCTGGGCGGGCTGGAGGCGGATCTGAGCTGGCTCGATCTGGCCGGGCATCGCATCGCCTCAGACGAGACGCTGGAGATCGCGGCGAACTGGAAGGTGCTGGTGGAGGGCGGGCTGGAGGCCTACCACTTCCGCGTCGCCCATGCGGGGACCATCGCGCCCTACTTCCCCGACAACCTGTCGACCTACCGCATGTTCGGGCCGCACATCCGCTCGGTCCTGCCGCGGCGCAGCCTGATGGACCTGCGCGATCGGGCGGAGGAGAGCTGGTCGATCCGCCGCGACGCCAACCTGCTCTACACCCTGATGCCCACGACGCAGCTGCTGGTGCAGCAGGATCACGTGGTCTGGCTGCGCGCCGCGCCCCTGTCGGAGGCGAGGACCGAGCTGCGCATCGTCACGCTGGCCCCGGCGGAGGCGGCGCGGGACCCGGAGTTGCGCGCGCATTGGGCCCGGAACCACGCGATCACCCTGGCGACGCTGCGCGAGGATTTCGAGCTGGGCGAAGAGATCCAGGCCGGCTTCGCCTCCCGCGGCAATCCCAGCCATCTCTTCGGCCGCTTCGAGGGCGCGCTGAACCGCTTCAACCTGGCGGTGGAGGAGCTGCTGGCCGGTTGAGCCGGCGCACGGCGCGATTCGAGCGGCGCGAGACGCTCAGACCCGGTTCATCCGCAAGGCGAACCGGCGCCGTTCCGGGTCGCCGACGCGGCGACGCGTGCCACCAAAGTACTGGATCGTGTCGTTTTCCGAGAAAATTTTTGACACCCAGCCGACCATGCCGGAGCGTTGCGACAGACGGTCACACAAAAACGAACGCAGGAGGGAACAGAGACGTCATGGCGACATCCGAAAATCCTGAGGAAATTGGCGCGAAGCAACAAGAATACTCGACGGATTTTGAAGCGGGACAAGACAATATCAGGCCGATGGGCCTGGATATTCACAACCCGGTCTTCCTGATCTCAAGCATCGTGATCTTCGGCTTCGTGCTGCTCTCGCTGTCCAACCAAGAGGCCTCCGCGGCCTTCTTCGGCTGGCTGCGGCCCTGGCTGACCAGCACCTTCGACTGGTTCCTGGTGCTCTCGGTCGACGTGATCACGCTGTTCTGCCTGGCGCTGATCGTGCTGCCCGTGGGTTCCGTGCGCATCGGCGGCAAGGACGCGCGGCCGGACTATTCCTATGCCGGCTGGATCGCGATGATGTTCGCGGCGGGCATCGGCATCGGCCTGCTGTTCTTCGGCGTGCTGGAGCCGGTCTACTACAACTTCGCCGAAAGCGGCGCGGCGCGTCCGCTGAACATCGACGCCTCCCTGCCCGGCAACGAGTACATCGGCATCGTCGGCACCATCCACCATTGGGGCCTGGAAGGCTGGGCGGTCTACGCCGCGGTGGGCCTGAGCCTGGCGATCTTCTGCTACAATCTCGGCCTGCCCCTGACCCTGCGCTCCGCCTTCTACCCGATCCTGGGCGAGCGGGTCTGGGGCTGGTGGGGCCACGCCATCGACACGCTGGCGGTGTTCGCGACGCTGTTCGGCCTGACCACGTCGCTGGGTCTGGGCGCGCAGCAGGTGGCCGCGGGCCTTTACGAGGTCACCGGCATCGTGCCCACCAACACCGTGGTGGTGGTGCTGATCATCGGCATCACGCTAATCGCCCTCGGCTCGGTCCTGATGGGCATGGACAAGGGCGTGAAGCGGCTGTCGGAGATCAACATGATCATGGCCGTGGGCCTGTTCGTGTTCGTGATCGCGATGACCGGCGTCGTCACGGCCTTCACCCGCTACGTGGACGTGATGGTCGATTACGTCACGCTGCTGCCCGCCCTGTCGAACCCGTTCGGCCGCGAGGACACCAGCTACTTCCACGGCTGGACCACGTTCTACTGGGCCTGGTGGATCGCGTGGTCGCCCTTCGTGGGCATGTTCATCGCCCGCATCTCCAAGGGCCGCACGGTGCGGGAGTTCGTGATCTGCGCGCTCGTGGCGCCGACGCTGGTCTGCGCCCTTTGGATGTCCACCTTCGGCGGCGCGGCGATCGACATGCTGAACGCCGGCGGGGCCGAGGGCGTGCGCGCCACGGTGATCGACGCCTACAAGCCGGAAGGGGCCCTTTTCGGCCTGCTGCGGGAGCTGCCGCTCTACGGCATCATCGCGCCGATCTCGCTGATCCTGATCGTCATCTTCTTCGTGACGTCCTCGGACAGCGGCAGCCTGGTGATCGACACGATCACCGCGGGCGGAAAGATGGACGCGCCGGTGGTGCAGCGCGTCTTCTGGTGCACGCTGGAGGGACTGGTCGCCATCGCGCTGCTGCTGGGCGGCGGGCTGGCGGCCCTGCAGGGCGCGGCGGTGTCCACGGGCATCCCGTTCACGCTGGTGGTGCTGGTGATGTGCTGGTGCCTCTGGCTGGCCCTGAGGTCTGAGCGGGCGAAGATGTGAGGCGGGCCCCCGGGGCGCCTGGCGCGCCCTGGGGATGCCATCAAGAAAACGGCGGCGCCGGAAACGGCGCCGCCGTTTTCGGTTGCGCGGCGCGGCAGATCGAGGTCGCAGCGGCCCCGCGCGGCAACACGCCCTTGACGACCGGACGCTGGATCCCAGACCCCCAAGGGGGAGAGCGTCGCATGGACGGCAGGGTCGGCCCAGGCGTTCAAGCCTTCATCACCGAACAACACGGCGGACGCGTGGGCCGAGATCCGCGCCGCCGCCGGGATGCCCGACGCCGAATTCGAGACCCTGAGCGGCTATGACGACGCGGCGACCTATCGCCTGGTCGGCGCGATCCGCAAGAGGTTCGAGCCGTCGCCGGCGCAGGCGCTGTTCGGAACCTGCCGGATCGCGTTCGCGCACCGCTTTCCCGTCGGCCGGCCGATGCGTTTCGCCGGCCGCACGCTGGAGGCGCAGCTGCGCGGCCTCGACGAGAGGCATGAGCGGATCAAGTCGGCCATGCCGCATCCGGAACCGCCGAGCTTCGACCGCGAAGAGGGGGACGACGGCACGCTCCGCCGGCACTGACGCTCACGCCGCGACGGGCTGGCGGGCATGGTCGTGGGCCTGGTCCACGACAGTGCGGAGAGTCTCGACGAGACGGTGGAGGTGGTTCACGCCCGGCGGAGGGAGAACGGTGCGGACCACGACCTGTTCGAGATCCGGCGCGTCGTCGCGGCCCCCCCAGTCGATCGCGGCGTGCAAGGGGCGGAGATCGTCGAGCGTCGCCCGAGGGCGTTTCCAATTCTCCGGCCCCGCCGCCGGGCCGCCGGTCATGCGGCGTCCGCGACGACGCGCCGGATCTCGAACAGGT
>JBCBYE010000245.1:0-6420 GCA_039816075.1 Pseudomonadota bacterium
GGATGCGGCGGCCGTCCTCCATCACCAGGGGCGAGATCACGCGAAAGCCCGGGCCGGATCCGCGGAGGGAGGTGAGGACGTGAAGCTCGCGATCCTCGATCACGCCGGCGGCGCGCACCTGCAGATATTCGTCGCGCGCCTCCAACGGCGCGGGCGGCACGTCCACCGGCTCGGCGGCGAGGCGCGATTCCAGCTCCGCGATCAGCCCTTGCTTCCAGGCGAGACGGTCGAGCTGCCACGACCCCAGCCACAGCAGGATCGCGACGCCGACGACGCCGAAGGCCAGGACCTGCACCCAAAGGCGAGTCATGAGGAACGCTCCCTCCGCAACGCGACGGGGCGGCCGAAGCCGCCCCGCAGGCATGGGCCGCACGGGCCCCGATGGGGCCGGTTCAGGCGCCCCAGATGTAAATCACCGCGAAGAGGAACAGCCAGACCACGTCGACGAAGTGCCAGTACCAGGCGGCGGCCTCGAACCCGATATGCTTTTCCGCGGTGAAGTGCCCGTTCATGGCGCGGATCATGCAGACCAGCAGGAACAGCGTGCCGACGATCACGTGGAAGCCGTGAAAGCCCGTCGCCATGTAGAAATTCGCGCCGTAGATGTTGCCGGAGAAGCCGAAGGCGGCGTGGGTGTACTCGTAAGCCTGCGTGAAGGTGAAAAGGACGCCGAGCGCGACGGCGCCGATCAGGGCGCGCGCCATGGTCTTGCGGTCGTTCTCATGCGCGATGGCGTGGTGCGCCCAGGTCGCGAGGCAGCCGGAGGCGAGCAGGATCAGCGTGTTGATCAGCGGCAGATGCCAGGGATCGAAGGTCTCGATCCCCGCCGGCGGCCAGGGCGCCGCCATCACCTCGGTCCCCACGATCTCGCCCATCGGGTAGAGCGAGTGCTTGAAGAAGCTCCAGAACCAGGCGGCGAAGAACATGACCTCGGAGACGATGAAGAGGATCATGCCGTAGCGCAGACCGATCTGCACGACCGGGGTGTGATCGCCCACCCGGCTTTCCGCCACCACGTCCGACCACCACGCGTACATCACGTAGAGCACGCCGGTGAAGCCCATGAGAAAGATCCAGGGGCCGCCGTCATGCATCCACATCACGGCGCCGAACAGCATTACGAAGGCGCCGAGCGCGCCCAGAACCGGCCAGGGGCTGGGCTCGATGATGTGATAGTCGTGGTTTTTCTCGTGGGCCATCTCAGGCTCCCCTCAGATCGAAGGCCCCCGTGCGCGGAGGCGCGGGCGTTCAGTTCACGGAGGTGTCGGCGCCGCCCAGGGCGGGGGCGGCGTCCGTCGTCTCCAGGTCGTCGGGCAGGTCGCTTTCGTGGAAGGTGTAGGACAGCGTGATGGTGTGGACGTATTTCGCCTCGATGTCGTCGACGATCTCGGGGTCCACGTAGAAGGTGACCGGCATCATCACGCTCTCGCCCGGCTGCAGGACCTGCAGTTCGAAGCAGAAGCAGGCGATCTTGGTGAAGTAGCCGCCGGCGCTGTAGGGCGCGACGTTGAAGCTGGCCGTGCCGGCCACGGGCCGGTCGGTGGGGTTCGTGGCGCGGTAGAACACGAGACCGGTCTCGCCGATCTGCAGCTCCACCTCCCGCGTCTCGGGCTTGAACTCCCAGGGAAAGCCGCGCTCCACATTGGAGTCGAAGCGCACGGTGACGGTCTGGTCGAGCACCTCGGACGGACCGTCGCCCGTGGCGACGGAGGTCGCGCCGCCGTAGCCGGTGACGCGGCAGAACCAGTCGTAGAGCGGCACGGCGGCGAAGCTGAGCGCGCCCATGAAGGTGACCAGCGACACGCAGCGGATCACCGTGCGCTTGGGGCGGGACATGTCGGACCAGACGCTCATTGCACGATCCTCACGCCGTTGCCGGCGGGACGTTCGTGATCGTAGCCCTTCATCAGGTCGCCGTCGGCCAGCTTGGCCATGGTCACCGCCATGATGAGCACCACGAAGCCGCCCAGCACGTAGCCCAGCGCCGCGTTGCGGCCGCCGCGGCGGCGAAAGATCTCATGTTCGGATTTGACGATCATCGCGCAGCGCCTTTCGTCACAGGAGGGCCATGGCCGCGGCGTAGTCCCCGACGGTCAGGCGCAGCAGCGCCTCCACGCCGAGGGCCGCGAAATGGCCGAACAGATACAGGATGGAAAAGCCGAAGAAGGATTTCTCGGCCTTGAACGCGTCGGCCGCCGCCGCCGCCTCGGTGCGACGGCGGATGGCCAGCGCGCCCAGCGCGAAGCGGGCGTTCAGCCAGAGCGCGGCGACCAGGTAGATCGGGCCGCCGACCTGGGTGAAGGCCGGCAGGATCGCCAGCGGGGCCAGCAGGGCGGCATAGATCCAGATCTGCCGCCGCGTCTCCGCCGCGCCGGCGACGTTGGGCAGCATCGGGATGCCGGCCTTCTCGTAGTCGATCTCCGCAAACAGGGCCAAGGCCCAGAAATGCGGCGGCGTCCACATGAAGATCAGCGCGAACATCAGGACGGGCTCCAGCGCAACGCCGCCGGTGACCGCGGCCCAGCCGATGAGCGGCGGAAAGGCGCCCGCGGCGCCGCCGATGACGATATTCTGGGGCGTCGCCCGCTTGAGCCACATCGAATAGATCACGGCGTAGAAGAAGATGGTGAAGGCGAGCAGGCCCGCCGCCAGCCAGTTGGCGAAGACGCCCAGCATCATCACCGACAGCACCGAAAGGCCGAGGCCGAAGCCCAGCGCCTCGTCCCGCGTCACGCGGCCCGAGGGGATCGGACGGCCGGCGGTGCGCCGCATCACGGCGTCGATGTCCGCATCGAACCACATGTTCAGCGCGCCCGCGGCGCCGGCCCCCACGGCGATGCAGAGGATCGCGGCGAAGCCCACCACCGGGTTGATCGCGCCCGGCGCGGCCAGCAGGCCGATCAGCGCGGTGAAGACCACCAGCGACATGACCCGCGGCTTGAGCAGGGCCCAGTAGTCGCGCGGCCCCGCCTCCGGGGCCGCGGACTGCGCGCGCGGCGGCGCGGCGTCGACGGAAACGTCGGTCAAGTCAGGCCCGCCGGATCAGTCGAGCGCGGCGATGGAATAGGGCCGCGGCCCCTCGGCGTAGAGCTCCACCGCCTCTTCGAGCCAGGCCTCATACTCCTCCACCGGCACCGCGCGGACGGTGATCGGCATGTAGGAGTGGTCCTTGCCGCACAGCTCCGAGCACTGGCCGTAGTAGATGCCGGGCTTTTCCACCTGGAACCACGTCTCGTTCAGGCGGCCCGGGATACCGTCCATTTTCACGCCGAAGGCGGGGATGGTCCAGGCGTGGATCACGTCGGAGGCGGTGACCTGCATGCGCACGACCTTGCCCACGGGCACCACGACCTGCGTGTCGGTGACGAGGCGATAGTTCTCCTTCGTCACGCCGGCGGCCTCCATGGCGTCGCGGTCGTTCTCCAGCGCGGTCTCATAGTCCTTGTAGCCGTAGCCGACCATGTAGGCGTCGAACACCACCTCCTGGTCGGGATACTCGTAGGTCCAGTACCACTGGTTGCCGGTGGCCTTGATGGTGATGTCCGCCGGCGGCACGTTCACCTGCTCGTCCAGCAGCTGCAGCGAGGGGATGGCGATGATCACGAGGATCACCACCGGCACCACCGTCCACACGACCTCGATCGTGGAGTTGTGGGTGAAGGTCGCCGGTTCCGCGTTCTTGTCGGAACGGAAGTTCTGGTAGGCGTAGTACATCAGGCCCGACACGAAGAGCACGATGGCCGTGATGATCAGCAGCAGGAAGCCGTCGAGCCACTGCAGGTCGGCCGCAAGCTCGGTCGCGGCGGGCTGAAAGCCCATGCCGGCGGGCACCGGCACGCCGATCTCTTCGGCGGCGGTCTGGGCGAAGGCGGGCGCGGCCGCGAGGAGGCCGCCGACGCCGGCGAAAAGCGAGCCGAAGCGCATGGTAGAGTTCCCTCCGGGAGAGCGCCGGGGCGGGCGAGGCCCCGGCTGCATACAGGCGTATTCGTCGATCAGTTCTCATCATAAACCGAACGCGCGTGCAATGCGCCCCCCGTCGCATTCCGGCGCTTGAAATGTCCGGCACGCCGTGGAACCCGCAAGTTGTTGATTCAAAAGGGTGCGACCGATCGGCGCGGCGCGTCGTCCACCCCCCTCGGACCTGCCCGGGTTGATGCCGGAGACGCGCGAGGTAAATGCAAGCCGACCCCCGACGGACGTTTCGCCCGCCAGCAGCCTGAAAGGCCCGCCCATGTCCAATGCCCGATTCCGTCCCTTCGATACGCATCTGGACGAGGCGCGCGCCCTCGCCGTGCTGAAGGAGGCCGTGGCGGGCGCCGATGACGGCGAATTGTTCCTCGAACGGCGACGGTCCGAGGTGCTGGCCTTCGACGACGGGCGCCTGCGCACGGCCAGCTACGACGCGGGCGAAGGCTTCGGCCTGCGCGCGGTGTCGGGCGAGGTGTCTGGCTACGCCCATTCCACCGAGATCTCGGAGGCGTCGTTGAAGCGCGCCGCGGCGACGGCCCAGCTGGCCGCGCGCGCCAATGCCGGCCAGGCGCTGGACGTCGCGCCGCCGCCGGACGGCACGAACCGACGCCTGTACACCGATGCCAGCCCCATGGAGGGGCCCGATTTCGGCGCCCGCATCGGCTATCTGAGCGAGCTGGACGCCTATGCCCGCGCCAAGGACCCCAAGGTGGTGCAGGTCTCGGCCTCGCTTGCGGCGTCCATGCAGGAGGTGGAGATCCTGCGCCCCGAAGGACTGCGCGTGCGCGACGACCGGCCAATGGTGCGGCTGAACGTTTCGGTGATCGTGGAAAAGGCCGGGCGGCGCGAAAGCGGCTCCGCCGGCGGCGGCGGGCGCGAGACGGTGGACCGGGTGATGGACTCCGCCTACGGCCGCGCCCTGGTCGACGAGGCCCTGCGTCAGGCCCTGGTGAACCTGGAGGCGGAGGATGCGCCCGCCGGCGTCATGGACGTGGCTCTGTCGCCCGGCTGGCCCGGCATCCTGCTGCACGAGGCCGTGGGCCACGGGCTGGAGGGCGACTTCAACCGCAAGAAGACCTCGGCCTTCGCGGGCCTGATGGGACAGCGCGTGGCCGCCCCGGGCGTGACGGTGGTGGATGACGGGACCATCGAGAACCGACGCGGGTCCATCACGGTGGACGACGAGGGCACGCCGTCGGCCCGCAACGTGCTGATCGAGGACGGGATCCTCGTGGGCTACATGCAGGATCGGCAGAACGCGCGGCTGATGGACGTGGCCCCGACCGGCAACGGAAGGCGGCAGAGCTATGCCCATCCGCCGATGCCGCGCATGACCAACACCATCATGCTGGGCGGCGATGCGGCGCCGGACGAGATCGTGGCGGGCGTGGAGGACGGCATTCACGCCGTCGCCTTCGGCGGCGGTCAGGTCGACATCACCAACGGCAAGTTCGTCTTCAGCTGCACAGAGGCCTATCGGGTGAAGAACGGCAAGGTCCTGCACCCGGTGAAGGGCGCGACCCTGATCGGCGACGGAGCGACGGCGCTGCAGCAGGTGCGGCTGGTGGGCACCGACATGGCGCTCGATCCGGGCATGGGCATGTGCGGCAAGGCGGGACAGTGGGTGCCCGTGGGCGTCGGGCAGCCCTCGCTGCTGATCGGCGGGCTGACCGTGGGCGGCGCCGCAGCCTGAGCGGCGCGGCGTGGGCGGGACGCCCGGCGGGCCGCGCGTCGATTGGGCCGCGTCCTCGACGGGTCGGGCGTCTTGGACGGCGCCGCACGCCGCCCGGTGCGCGCCGGAGGCGAGGGGGCGTGAAGCGCGCGGCACGGCCCTGAGGACGACGACCGCCTCGGCGCGGCGGGGCTGGGCGGCATCGATGTCGACGGCAGAGCGCAGACCGCGGCTCTGGACGCGCGGCGCGCCGACCGGCACAAGACCCGGCGTGACCCGACCCGTTCTGACCTTTTCGCCCGCGGCCCTGGGCTGGATCCTGGGCCTGTTCGGCCCGGCGCTGGGCCTCGCGGCCCTTGCGGCGGGTCTGATGGCGGCGTCGCACGCGCCGCTGAACGATCTGACCGGGATCGGCCGCTGGACGCTGGCCGGCCCCTTCGCCATGACGGCCATGGCGCTTGGCATGTGGGTGATGGCCGGGCCGACGACGGCGGTGCTCTACCTGGGCCTGAGGCGACTGGGCTGGCGGCGGGCGCTGCCGGCGACGGCAGGCGCGGCGTTGCTGGGCCTGGCGACGCTCAGCGCCTGGCTGGCCGTCGGCGGGCCGGGCGGGCCGTCGTTCCGGGGGGAGCTGGCGCGGTGGCTGCTGCTCTGGACGCCGGCCTGCATCGGCTGCACGCTATGGCTTCACCTGTGCCTGGTCGGGCTGCGGCGGCTCGCCGGCCGCGGCCGCCGCGCGCCGAGCGCCGACCCCGAGGAGACCGCGCCATGACCCCCAC
>JBCBYE010000563.1:0-3243 GCA_039816075.1 Pseudomonadota bacterium
CGCCTCGCCCTTCGACGAGGCGCCGCCGCGCGATCCGGACGGCAACCTGTTCCTCGACGGCGGCGGCTACGCCAAGGCTGCGGAGTAGTCGTTCCTCCGCCGCGCCAGGCGCCCTGGCCCGCATAGCGCGCGCGCCCAAGGGCTGCGCGCGTGGCGCGCAAGCGCCGCGAGGACCGTTCCGCGCGTTCCCACGCCCCGCCCGCGGCGCGCGGCGCCCGCCGGCGCGGTGGAACGGCGGCCAAGTCGCTCCGGTCGCGCACTCTGGCGCTTAGGTTGGCCGCTTAGGTTGGGCGCGTCGACGCGGCGCTCGGGTTCGGCGGGTCGGTTCGGCAAGGGCCCCGGAACCCTCCCGGCGCAGCGCCGGCCGCGCGCCGCGGGACCGACGGCGCCCTCAGGCGCGGCAGCCGACGCGGCGCCTCCGCCGGGACCGCCGTCGCACGGGCTGGGGCGTCCGGCTCAGGCGTCCGGCTCAGGCATCTGGGGTCGGGTCTGCGTCCTGTTGACTGGCCCAGAGGCCGGCGTAGCGGCCCTCCAGCGCCAGCAACTCGGCATGGGCGCCGCTCTCGATCACGCGGCCCTGCTCCAGCACCACGATGCGGTCGGCATCCACCACCGTGGACAGCCGATGCGCGATCACCAGCACCGTCCGGTCGCGGCTCAGGGCGCGCAGGCTCTCCTGGATCTCGCGCTCGGTCTGCGTGTCGAGCGCGCTCGTCGCCTCGTCCAGCACCAGGATCGGCGGATTCTTGAGGATCGTGCGCGCGATCGCCACGCGCTGCTTCTCGCCGCCCGACAGCTTCAGGCCCCGCTCCCCCACCGTGGTGTCGTAGCCCTCGGGCAGCGCCGCGACGAAGTCGTGGATCTGCGCCGCCCGCGCCGCCGCCTCGATCTCCTCCTGCGAGGCGCCGCTGCGGCCATAGCCGATGTTGTAGCCGATGGTGTCGTTGAACAGCACCGTGTCCTGCGGCACCACGCCGATGCGCGCGCGCAGGCTCTCCTGCGTCACGTCGCGCAGGTCCTGCCCGTCGATGGTCACCCGTCCCTCGCCCACGTCGTAGAAGCGGAAGAGCAGCCGGCCCAGCGTGCTCTTGCCCGAACCCGTGGGCCCGACCACCGCCACCGTCTCCCCGCCCTCCGCCGCGATGTCGACGCCGTGCAGGATGCGCCGGTTCGCCTCATAGCCGAAAACGACGCCCTCGAACGCCACGCGCCCGGGGCCCACGCGCAGCGGCCCGGCGCCGGGCTTGTCGACCACCTCCGCCGGCTGCTCCAGCAGGTCGAACATCTGGCGCATGTCGACCAGCGCCTGGCGGATCTCTCGATAGACGGTGCCCAGAAAGCCCAGCGGCAGGGTGATCTGGATGACGAAGGCGTTGACCATCACGAAATCGCCCAGGGTCATCGACCCGTCGGCGACGCCCAGGGCCGCCAGCGCCATGACCCAGACCAGGCCCACGGTGATGATCGTCGCCTGCCCGGCATTGAGCAGCGCCAGGCTGGACGAGGTGCGCACCGAGGCGTCCTCGAACCGCTCCATCGAGGCGTCGTAGCGGTCGGCCTCGCGCCGCTCCGCCCCGAAATACTTGACGGTTTCGAAGTTCAGCAGGCTGTCGACGGCCTTCTGCGCGGCATCGGTGTCCTGCTTGTTCATCTCCTCGCGGATCTTCACCCGCCACTCGGTGACGCGGAAGGTGAACCAGATGTAGCCGAAGATCACCCCCGCGATCACCGCGAAGAAACGCCAGTCGAGCACCGTCAGGAAGATGACGGCGACCATCGCCAGCTCCAGCATCAGGGGGCCGATGGAGAACACCAGAAAGCGCAGCAGGAATTCGACGCCCTTGACGCCGCGCTCGATCACCCGGCTCAGCCCGCCGGTCTTGCGGCTGATGTGGTAGCGCAGGCTCAGCGCGTGGATGTGCCGGAACGTGGTCAGCGCCAGCTTGCGCAGCGCCCGCTGCGCCACGCGGGCGAAGACCACGTCGCGCAGCTGCTGAAAGGCCGAGCTCATCAGCCGCGCCATCCCGTAGCCCACCACCAGCGCCACCGGGCCCAGCCCGATCAAAAGGCCCGTCGGCTGATCCTCCACCGGCCCCAGCGCGTCGACGGCGGCCTTGTAGAAGAAAGGGGTGGAGACCGTGGCGACCTTGGCGGCGACCAGCAGCAGCAGCGCCACGACCACGCGCCGCTTGGCCCAGGTCTCGCCTTCGGGCCACAGATAGGGGGCCGTGCGCAGGATGATGCGCCAGCCGGAGCGACGCTGGGCGGCGGCGTCGAGCGGGCCGTCGGCGGTCGGCGCGGCGGCCGCGTCGTCCGCATCCGGGGCGACGGCGTCGGCGGGCATGTCGGGTCCTTTCGGGAGGCGGCGAAGGGGGGCGCCTCGGCGCTCGCGGCGCCGTGACCCGTCGAGACTTAGGGCGCCCGGGCAGGCGGCGCCAGCGGGTCGAACGGACGGGACGGAGGGGCGGCGCCGACCGCAGCGCGACGGACTCAGCGATCCGGCAGGGCGAAGATCTGGCCGGGATAGATCAGGTTCGGGTCGTCGATGCTGTCGCGGTTCGCCGCGAAGATCACGGTGTAGAGCACGCCTTCGCCGTAGCGGGTCTGCGCGATCCGCCAGAGGCTGGCCCCTGGCTGGACGACGATGGAACCGGGGCCGGCCGCCGCCGCGCCGCCCCGGGTCTCGGCCTGGGCGGCGGCGGCGGCGGCCGCGGCCAACGCCTCCGGCGCTTCTCTACGGAACGGCGTTTCGACCTGGGCGACGCGACGGCCGCCGCCGTCGATCTCCTGCACGGTCAGGCGATAGACGCGGCCGGGCAGAAGCGACGACGCCTCGATGCGCCAGCCGCCGCCTTCGCCGATCACGGTTTCCGCCACCAGCGCGCCGTCCGCGAGCACGCGCACCGCGTGGCCGGGCCGTCCGCGGCCGGAGATGACCACGGCGCCGTCCTCGGCATAGCTGATGGCGTCGAGCGTGACCGCGGCCACGGGCGCCTGGGGCGCCGCCGGGGCGACGGCGCCGTCCGGCCCGACGCGCAGCACGATGGGCGCGGTCGGCGCGGCGGGCGGCAACGCCGCATGCTCGGACAGCGACGCGGCATCCGCGGCGTGGTCAGAGGCGGCTTGAGGCGCGGTCGCGACGTCCGCCGCGTCGGCCGCGACGCGATCCGGGCGAGGCGCGTCCGTTTCGGCCGAAGTCGGGATCTGCGGCGGAGACGCGGGCGTCGCCGAGGGCGTCGGCAA
>JBCBYE010000307.1:0-5758 GCA_039816075.1 Pseudomonadota bacterium
CCTCGTTTTGGAGCAGCAGCAGCTTGGTCCCGGCGGGGATCGTGATGGCATCCGGGTCAATCCGCAGGTTGGCGGCGGACACGATCACGGCCCCGTATTCGCCGCGATCGTCGACGATAGCCGCGCTCATGCCGCTGGCGCCGTCGTCCCGTTGCAGCTGCGCGATGTCCACACCCCCCGCAACGAGCGCGTCGCGGATCATCTCACCGAACCGGTCCGCGCCGATCCGCCCGGCCAGGCGCACATCCGCGCCCATCCGTGCCGTTGCCACCGCCTGGTTTCCGCCCTTGCCGCCAAACACATAATCCACCGCAGAGCCTGCCACCGTCTCGTCGCGCTGCGGCAGATGCGGCGCGCGCAGCACCACGTCGAGGTGCAGCGACCCTGTGACGAACACGCTCACCCCAGCATCGCCGCCTGGACGAGCCGCATGGCCGTCGGCGCATCCTGCCGGGCGATGGCGGCGCGCAGATCGCTGTGGCCAACGAGCCCGGCGGCAATGGCGCGCAACCGTTCGACCACCTCGATGTTCGTGCGCGCCTCGGCCACGGGGTCGAGGCCGGAATGGTCGGGAAAGGTGTCGAAGTAAATCGCACCGTCATAGCCCACCCGTTCAAGCTCAACCAGCAGCTCGACGGTCTGGATCGGGTGCACGGCCCCCACCATCAGACCGTTGTCCCACTTGCCATACCCGTCGTTCAGATGCACCCCGAGGATCCGTGCGTGCCTTGCGACAAGTGCCGCGGCAAAGGCCGGCATCTCGTCAGCGTAAAGCACGTGGGCAAAGTCCAGCGTCACGCCGGTGTTGGGCCGGTCGATCTCGCGCAGGGCCAGGGCGGGCGAGGGATCGGCCGCCGCCGCGTCCATCAGGGGCCGGTCCGCCGCGTCGCGCCGCAGGACGCCGCGGGGCGCGTCCCCGGCGCGGTGCAGCAGGGGATTGCGCTCCATCTCCGCCTCCACGAAGCGGTCGAGCTCCTGGTTGGTCATCTGCAGGATCTGGATCGCCTGGCGCAGCTGAGGCGTCATGGCCAGACGCTGGGTCTGCCGAAGCTCCAGCCGCGGCCGCTGTCCGATCATGCCCGCCCCTCTCCGCCGTCGGCGAAGGGCCGGCGGCGCCGTCAGATGCGAAAGCCCTCGCCCAGATACACCCGGCGGACATCCGCGTCGGCGACGACCTCTTCGGGCGCGCCGCTCATCAGGACCCGGCCCTCATGCAAGATGCATGCCCGGTCGATGATCTCGAGTGTTTCGCGCACATTGTGGTCGGTTATCAAGACCCCGATGCCGCGGTCCTTGAGGTGCGAGACCAGCGCACGGATGTCGCCGACGGCGATGGGGTCGACCCCGGCGAAGGGTTCGTCGAGCAGGACGTAGGCCGGATCGGTGGCCAGGCAGCGCGCGATCTCCACGCGCCGACGCTCTCCCCCGGACAGGGCCTGAGCGGGCGTGCGGCGCAGATGGGTGATGGAGAATTCGGCCAGAAGCTGGTCGAGCCTCGCGTTGCGCTTGCCCCGGTCGGCCACCGCCAGCTCCAGCACGGCGCGGATGTTCTCCTCGACCGTCAGGCCTCGGAAGATCGACGCCTCCTGCGGCAGATAGCCGAGGCCGAGTCTGGCGCGCCGGTACATCGGCAGCGCGGTCACGTCGACGCCGTCGAGCTCGATGCGCCCGCCATCCGAGGGGATCAGCCCGGTGATCATGTAGAAGCAGGTGGTCTTGCCGGCGCCGTTGGGGCCGAGCAGGCCGACCACCTCGCCCCGGTGCAGCTGCAACGACACGTCCCGCACCACGGGGCGTCGGCGGAACGACTTGCCGATGGAGCTGACGACGAGGCCGGCGGATTCCGCCGCCAGGCGCGGACCGGGCCCCGGCCCTCGCCCCGGCGAGGGGGCGGACGCTGCGGCGGCCGCGGCGGGCGTCGCCTCAGCCATCGTCGCCCGCGGGCGGCGTGAAGACGGAGCGGACGCGCCCGCCCGAGATGCGGCCGGCGCCGGCGTTCAGGTCGATGTCCAGCGTCTCGCCCGAAATCGCGTTCTCTCCCTGGGTCAGCACCACGCCGCCGCCCATGGCGACCTTGCCGCCCGCGACGTCGTAATCGGCCCAGGCGCCGCGCGCGGTTTCAGACCCGTTGGACAGGAACACCGACCCTTCGGCGCGCAGGCTGTCGATGCGCCCGGCATCGCCGCCGCCGTCGCCGCCGTAGCTGACCACGACCTTGTCGGCGGTCAGGCGCAGCGTGCCCTGACCGGCGACCACCTCGCCCTCGAACGTCGCCGTTTCGGAGGCCTGGTTCACGGCCAGACTGTCGGCCGTGATCTCGATGGGCTGCGTGGCGTCGTGCTTGAACGAGCCGAAGGGACTGTCCGCGTTCTGGGCGGCGGCGGGGCCGACCCCGGCGAACAGGGCGAAGCAGAGGCAGGCGGCGGCGAAGGCCGGCGACGTCGGCGTCATGGCGCGGGGCCCTCGGCTGGCGGGACCGCGCATTCGGGCGCGTCCGCGGCGATCATTCTCCGGGGGTCGGCGCCTGCGGATCCCAGCGCACCGTCACCCCGCCCTCGAACCATAGATAGTCGCCGGCGGCGGGCTCGCCAAGCGCATCGGCGTCGTCCGATCCGGGGTCTTTTCGGGGCGAACGCGTGGCGCGGAAGCGGCCGGCCTCGATGAAGCCCTGCGGCCCCTCGGCCCGAACCGGCCCGGGCGCGCGCACTTCGCCGGCCGCAAGGTCGGCCTCCACCGCCTCCGTCGCGACGCGATAGCCGTCGGACGTGGTCAGCCGCACCCGGCCCGCCAGGGCCAGCGTCTGGTCCTTGGGCCGCAGCGTGCCGGCCTCGGCCGACAGCTCCAGCTTGCGGCCCTCGGCCTGCTCGAACTCCGCCCGCACCACGTCGAGCGTGATGAGCGACGGGTCCGGCCCGTCCGGCACCGCGCGGTCGGCGACGACGACGAAGGGCTCCCCGGCCTCCGTGGCGCCGGAGATCGACGGCGAGGTCACCGCCAGCCCCTCGCCCAGCGCCAGCAGATCGGCGGAGGTGTAGACGACGCCCCCGTCGAACCGCGCCTCCCGCGGGAACAGGAACAACATCGACAACAGCGCCAGCGCGACCAGCGGCAGCAGGATCTTCAGCCGCCGCACCGTGCGGGTGTAGAGCGTGACGTCCCGGCGGGGCGGCGCGGGCATGGCCGTCCCCCTTTCCGCCGTCAGGCCTGGTCGAGCCCGGCGCGCAGGCAATCGTGCACGTGCAGGATGCCCACGGGGCCCGGCCCGGCCGACTCGTCCACGACGAAGACGCACAGGATCGGCCGTTCCGGATCGTTCATGATCGCCAGCGCTTCGGAGGCGAGGGCGCCGGGCGCGATGACGCGGGGCGAGCGGGTGGAGACCTCGCCCGCCTTGCGTTCCAGCAGCCCGTCCATGTTGCGCCGCAGGTCGCCGTCGGTCACGGCGCCGATCAGCCGCCCCTCCTCGTCGGTGACGCCGGCGATGCCGAAGCCCTTCTGGGTCATGGTCAGCAGCACGTCGCGCATGGAGGCGTCGACGCCGACCAGCGGCAGTTCCGGCCCCGAATGCATCAGGTCGCGCACCTTGATCAGCTGCGCGCCCAGCTTGCCGCCGGGATGGAACAGGCGGAAATGGTCGGCGGTGAAGTCCCGCCGCTCCATCAGCGCGACGGCCAGCGCATCGCCCAGCGCCATGGTCAGCGTGGTGGAGGTGGTGGGGGCGAGGCCGACCGTGCACGCTTCGGGCGCGCGGGGCAGCTTCAGCGGGATGTCGGCGGTCTGCAGCAGCGGGCTTTCCTCGCGGCTGGCGACGCCGATCAGGGGGATGCCGAAGCGCTTGGCATGGGCGATCACGTCCGCCAGTTCCGGCGTGCCGCCGGAATTCGAGAGAACCAGCGCCACGTCGCGCGTGGTCAGCATGCCCAGATCGCCGTGCGACGCCTCGGCCGGATGCAGGAACTGCGCCGGCGTGCCGGTGGAGGCGAGCGTGGCGGCGATCTTGCGCGCCACATGGCCCGACTTGCCCATGCCGGAGACGACGATGCGCCCCTCGCAGGCCAGCATCGCTTCCACCGCTTCGGCGAAGCGATGGTCCAGCGCCTGCGCCAACTCGGCCAGCGCGTCGGCTTCGGTGGTCAGCACGCGGCGGCCGGCGGCGATGGCCTTGCCGGCGGCGTCGGGGGCCGGCGCGGGGCGTCGGCGTGCGCCCTCGGGGCGCAGGGCGGCGGGCGGGGTCATGCTCGGGTCGCCTTCCGTGGTCTGCTCGTTCGGTCGCCTTCTCAGTGGGCGAACACATCTTCCTCCGGCCAGCCGGCCAGGTCCAGCCGCGCACGGTCCGGCAGAAAGTCGAAGCAGCGTTGGGCGAGATCGAGGCGATCTTCGCGCGAAAGACGGCGCTCCAGCTCCGCCCTGAGGGCGTGCAGATGCAGAACGTCCGAGGCGGCGTAGTCCAGCTGCTGCTGGCTCAGCACGTCCGCGCCCCAGTCCGAGCTTTGCTGCTGCTTGGACATGTCGACGTTCAGCAGTTCCGAGCACAGGTTCTTCAGCCCGTGACGGTCGGTGTAGGTGCGCACCAGCTTGGACGCGATCTTGGTGCACCAGACCGGGCGCGCGACCACCTCCAGCCGCTTGGCCAGAACGGCGATGTCGAAGCGGCCGAAATGGAACAGCTTCAGCACCGCGGGATCGGCCAGCATGCGGGCGATGTTCGGCGCCGCCTGGGGCCCCGTGGGCGCATCGAGCGGCACGCGCACCACATGGGCGTCGCCGTCGCCGGACGACATCTGGATCACGCACAGGCGGTCGCGATGCAGGCCAAGGCCCATCGCCTCGGTATCGATGGCCACGACGGGCCCCAGGTCGAGCCCGTCGGGCAGGTCGCGTTCGTAGGCATGGACGGTCATGGCGCGGGCCTCCGCTGAAGCATGGCGCCGGATACGGCGCCGGGGCCGCGCCGGCAAGCCGGCCGCTCGCGAAAGCGTGACCTGTCCGCCGGCCGGCGGGCGACCGGGCATGGCGCGGCCTGCGTATTCCTTTGCACCCCTTGCCGGACGGAGCCCCGCCTGATGCGCCTGATCCTCGCCCTGCTCGCCGCTTTCGCCGCCGCCGCCGTTTCGCCTGCAGCGGCGCAGGCTCAGGCGCAGACGCGGACCCTCAGCCTGGACCATGACGGACTGACGCGCCGCGCGATCCTCGACGCGGCGCCGGGCGTGCAGGACGCGCCGGTGCTGGTCATCCTGCATGGCGGCATCGCGGGCCCCGAATGGATGCGCCGACGCGCCCGCGTCGGGCTGGCGCGCGAGGGCTGGGCCGTCCTCTACCCCTACGCCATCGACGACTGGAACGATGGACGGCTGGACCGGCGCGGCCGCCGCTACGACGACGCGGACGATCTGGGCTTTTTGCGCGCGCTGATCGCGCGGCTGGACGAGGCGGGCATTGCCGATCCCTCGCGCGTGTTCTTCGCCGGCCCGTCGCTGGGCGGCACCATGGTCCTTCGCATCCTGTGCGAGGCGCCGGAGCTGGGCGCCGGCTATGCCGTCGCCATCTCCTCCTTCCCCGAGGGCGAGGCCTGCCGCGACGAGGACACGCCTCGACCGGTCCTGCTGCTGCACGGCACCGCCGACAGGATCATGCCGCCCGAAGGCGGACGCGTCGGCGGCGGCAGCCGGTCGGCGGTGCCGGGCAGCAGCAGGACCGGTCGAGGCGTGTCCTCGTCGCGGCAGGCCTCGCCCTCGGGGAAGGAGGAGATGGCGACGGC
>JBCBYE010000686.1:0-2419 GCA_039816075.1 Pseudomonadota bacterium
ACGCGCTTGATCCTGCGCGGCGCGGCGCCAACTCGGCGGGTCGGACCTGATCGCGGAGGGGCGGCATGAACGACGGACCCAGGCGCCGCCGCCCCGGCGCGGCGGCCTCCCCCCGAGGGGGCGCGCTCGAGCGCATCGAAAACGCCGTCCGCCTGATCGGCCTCGCCGCCGCGCTGATCCTCATTCCCCTGATGATCGCCGTGCGCGCGACCGAGATCGCCACGCGGCCCTGGAACGTCGCCGGCTCCCTCTTCAACGCCATGGAGGGGGAGCTCTTCATCCTCTTCGCCTTTCTCACCCTCGGCGCGGCCTACGTCGCCGACGCCCATGTGCGCGTCGACGTGCTGGCCGAGCGGTTCTCCGCGCGAACCCGCGCCGTCATCGACCTCGTCGGCCTCGTGGTCTTCGTCCTGCCCTTCGGCGCCATCGTGCTGGCCCATGGCGGGACCATGGCGCGCCTGTCCTTCGAGGACGGGGAGCGCATGGCCCTGACCTTCGGCGCCGCGACGCGCTGGCTGATGATCGGCGCCATCCCGTTCGGCGTCGGGCTGTTTCTGGTCGCGGCGCTGTGCCGGGCCGTCCGCTCCTGGCGCCTGCTGCGCGGCGGAGCGGAGGGGGCATGAGCGACGACACGCTCTTCGCCATCCTCGACGCGCTGCCCTTCGGCATGCTGGGCGCGCTGGCGGTCCTTCTGTTCTCGGGCCTTCCGGTGGCGGTGGTCCTGTTCGGGCTC
Organism: Pseudomonadota bacterium; assembly: GCA_039816075.1. Classification (GTDB taxonomy): domain Bacteria; phylum Pseudomonadota; class Alphaproteobacteria; order Rhodobacterales; family Rhodobacteraceae; genus Albimonas. Next base: position 734 of record JBCBYE010000686.1, read on the forward strand.
GGCACGCTCTTCTCGGTGATCGGCTGGCTGCTGGGGGAGATGCCGACGGCCGCCTTCTTTCTCATCCCCGGCAAGCTGCTGTCGGCGCTGAACGGCAGCCTGTTCTACCCCGCCGTCGTGATGCTGCTGTTCATGGGCGTGGCGCTGGAGAAAAGCGGCATCGCCCATGACATGCTGCGCGCCCTGCGGCTGGCCACGCGGCGGGCGCCGGGGGGGCTGGCGATCTCGGTGCTGCTGATCGGGGTGCTGCTGGCGCCGGCGGCGGGGGTGGTCGGCGCCTCGGTCGTCACGCTGACGCTGATCGCGCTGCCGGCGATGCTGCGGGCGGGCTACTCGCCCGAGGCCGCCTCGGGCGCCGTCGCCGCCGCCGGCACCGTCGGCATCATCCTGCCCCCGGCGGTGATGCTGTTCTTTCTGGCCGGCGAGTTCCAGGTGCCGCTGGGCAGCATGTTCATGGCCACGGTCATGCCCGGCGCGCTGCTCCTGACGCTTTACGCGCTGTGGTACATGGCCAGCGCCCGGCCCGACCCCGCCGCCCCGCTGGCCGAGGCGCCTCGGGGCGCCCTCGCCTGGGCGGGCCTGCTGCTGCGCGGCCTGCTGGCGCCCGCGGCGCTGGTGGCCCTGGTGCTGGGCTCGATCATCCTGGGCTGGGCGACCCCGTCGCAATCGGGCGCGCTGGGCGCGGCGGGGGCGCTGCTGCTGACGGCGCTTACCGGGCGGCTGCGCTGGCGGCTGTTCGTCGACCTGGTGGAGACGACGGCGCGGCTCTCGGCCATGGTCTTCCTCATCATCATCGCGGCGGCGGTGTTCAGCTATCCCTTCCGCTATTTCGGCGGCGACACGGCGGTGGCGGACGCCCTGGCGGCGCTGGGCCTGGGGCCCTGGCCGGCGCTGCTGCTGATCACCGGCATCGTCTTCGTGCTCGGCTTCTTCATCGACTGGATCGAGATCACGATCATCACGCTGCCCCTGTTCTTCCCGGTGCTCGCGGCGCTCGACTTCGCCGGCCACGCGCCTCAGGGGGTCACGACGCTGCTGTGGATGGCCGCGATCATGGCGTTGACGCTGCAGACCAGCTTTCTGACGCCGCCCTTCGGCTTCGCGCTGTTCTTTCTGAAGGGCGCGGCGCCGCCGGGGGTGGGCCTGGGCGCGATCTATCGCGGGATCGCGCCGATCCTGGCGATCCAGATCTCGGTGATCGCGCTGGCGCTGGCCTGGCCGCCGCTGGTGCTGTGGCTGCCCGAGCAGACCTACGGCGCCCTTCGCTGAGGGCGCAGGCGGCTGGCCGTTTCGGAAGGCCGCCCCATCTTGCGGAACCGCCGGCGCGCTCGCCTCGGCCGCAACCGCAGAAAGGCGCGCCCCCCATGGACATCGTCGTCGACGTTCTGAGCCGCGTGCTGACGCAATTCCAGTCGCCGGCGCTGGCGTTTCTGATCGGCGGCATGGCCGTGGCGGCGATGGGCTCCAAGCTGCAGATCCCCAACGCCATCTACCAGTTCTGCGTGTTCATGCTGCTGATGCGCATCGGGCTGAAGGGCGGGATGGAGCTGCGCGCGGTGGACCCGGCCGCGGTGCTGCTGCCGGCCGCCGGGTCGGTGCTGCTGGGCGTGGGCATCGTCGGGATCGGCGCCGCGATCCTCACCCGCCTGCCGGGCGTGAAGGCCGAGGACGGGGTCGCCACCGCCG
>JBCBYE010000390.1:0-4695 GCA_039816075.1 Pseudomonadota bacterium
CGCGCGACACGCCGGTGATGGCGGGGCGCGCCGCGGTCTCGCCCGGGGCGGGGGCCGGCGCCGGGGCCGCCGCGGCCTCCGGCGCATCCGGGTAAAGCGCCGAGAGCACGCGGGAGGCCGGAACCTCCGCCCCGCCCACGGCCTGCAGAACGTCGTCGGCGCCGGGCTGGCCCAGCTTCTGCGCGGCGAGGGTCAGGGCCTTGCGGGTCAGGCTGCGGCCCGCCCGCTCGAACGCCGCCGTGACCAGGCCGCGGCCGATGCGGATGTCGGCCTCGCGCCGCTCCTGCCTCAGCGCGCGGCGGATGGCCTGCTTGGCGCGGCCGGTGACGGCCATCTCCTCCCACACGGGCTGCGGGCGCTGCGCCTCGGCGGTGATGATCTGCACCGTCTGGCCGTTGCGCAGGCGCGTGGACAGCGGCGTGCGCCGACCGTCCACCTTCGACCCGACGCAGGCGTTGCCGATCCCGGTGTGGATCGCATAGGCGAAATCGATGGGCGTCGCCCCGCGCGGCAGGCCGATGACGCGGCCCTTGGGCGTGAAGCAGAACACCTGGTCCTGGAACATCTCCAGCTTCACATGTTCCAGAAACTCCACGGAATTCTCGGCCGCCTGGAAGGCGTCCGTCAGGTCGCGCAGCCATTTGAACGGGTCGACCGAGTAGGGGTTCTTCGACCGCTCCCCATCGCGATAGGCCCAATGGGCGGCGACGCCGCTTTCGGCGGCTTCGTGCATCTCGCGCGTGCGGATCTGCACCTCCACCCGCCGCGCCTCGCGCCCCTGCACCGTGGTGTGGAGCGAGCGGTAGCCGTTGGGCTTGGGCTGGCTGATGTAGTCCTTGAAGCGGCCGGGCACGAGCGTCCAGCGCCGGTGCACGGCGCCCAGCGCCAGGTAGCAGTCCGCCTCCGTCTCGGCGATGATGCGAAAGCCGAAGATGTCCGACAGCCGGTCGAACCCCTCCTCCTGCTCGCCCAGCTTGCGCCAGACCGAAAACGGGCGCTTTTCGCGCCCGGTGACCTCGGCCTCGACGCCGGCCTCCGACAGGGCCTGGCGCAGGTCCGAGAGGATCTTGGGCTTCACGTCGCCCGTCTCCGCCCGCAGCTTGACGAAGCGGCGCAGAATGGATTCCCGTGCGGCGGCGTTGAGATACTTGAAGGACAGATCCTCCAGCTCCTCGCGCATGGTCTGCATGCCCATGCGCCCGGCCAGCGGCGCGTAGATCTCCATGGTTTCGCGCGCCTTCTTCTCCTGCTTCTCCTTCTTGAGATGCTGGAGCGTGCGCATGTTGTGCAGCCGGTCGGCCAGCTTCACCAGCAGGACGCGCACGTCCTTGGACATCGCCAGCAGCAGCTTGCGCAGGTTCTCCGCCTGCTCCGCCTGGGCGGAGGCGTCGCCGAGCTTGAGCTTGGTGATCTTGGTGACGCCCTCGACCAGATCGGCGATCTCGCCGCCGAAACGGGCCCCGACCTCGTCATAGGTGGCGGGCGTGTCCTCGATGGTGTCGTGCAGAAGGGCCGTCGCGATGGAGGCGTCGTCGAGGCGCAGTTCGGCCAGGATCGCCGCCACCTCCACCGGATGATTGAAATAGGGCTCGCCGCTGGCGCGCGTCTGACCCGCATGGGCGCGCGCGCCGAACACGTAGGCCTCGTTCAGCAAGGCCTCGTCGGCGCCGGGATTGTAGGCGCGGACCCGCTCGATCAGTTCGAACTGCCGGATCATGCGCCGCCCGCCTCCCCGCGCGCGCCGCCTGCGCCCGGCGCGGCTCGGGCCGGGCGGGGGCGGACGTCAGGCCTTGTCCTGCTCCGCCAGCAGGGCGCGCAGCATCTGCTCTTCGGTGACGTCGTCCACCGGCGCGTCGGCATCGCCGCCCAGCAGCGAGGCCATGTCGTCGTCTTCCGGCTCGTCCACCTCGATATGCCGCTGGTGGGACTGGATCAGCCCCTCGTGCAGATCGTCGGGCGACAGCGTCTCGTCGGCGATCTCGCGCAGCGCGACCACCGGGTTCTTGTCGTTGTCGCGATCGATCGTGATCTCCGACCCGGTCGAAATCTCGCGCGCCCGGTGGGCGGCCAGCATGACCAGATCGAAACGGTTGGAGACCTTGTCGACGCAATCTTCGACGGTGACGCGGGCCATGGCGGACCTTTCGCAGGCAGATGTTCCGAGAGTGGCACCACCTAGGCCCGCAGGGCGGAAAAGGCAAGCGTCGCCGCTCCGAAGGCGCGCCGAGCGTCCTTTCCGCTCTTGCAACGGTCGGAGATTTGACGTTTTGGTTACGCCCGCGGCGCGAGGGGGCCGGTTCACTGGACCGCGGTCGCGCCGCACTGACATAATGGGAGCCTGGAGACCCAGCGTCGCGTTGTCGGTCCGCCGAATCGCGCCATGATCTCGCAAAGGCATTGAGGAGAGCCCATGTTCTATCGCGACGAGCGCCTCGCTCTATTCATCGACGGATCGAATCTTTATGCGGCCGCGAAGGCCCTGGGCTTCGACATCGACTACAAGCTGCTGCGCAACGAGTTCATGCGGCGCGGCAAGCTGGTCCGGGCCTTCTACTACACCGCGCTGGTCGAAGATCAGGAATACAGCCCGATCCGCCCGCTGGTCGACTGGCTCGACTACAACGGCTTCACCATGGTCACCAAGCCCGCCAAGGAGTTCGTGGACTCCACCGGTCGCCGCAAGATCAAGGGCAACATGGACATCGAGCTGGCGGTCGACGCCATGGAGATGGCCGAGCGCATCGATCACATGGTCCTGTTTTCGGGCGACGGCGATTTCCGTCCCCTGGTGGCCGGCATCCAGCGCAAGGCGGTGCGCGTTTCGGTGGTCTCCACGATCCGCACCAGCCCGCCGATGATCGCCGACGATCTGCGCCGTCAGGCCGACAACTTCATCGAGCTCGAAGAGCTCAAGGAGATCATCGGCCGGCCGCCCCGTCCCCCCCGGCACGAGGCCGACGTGGATCAGGGCGACGAGGAAGAGGCCTGAGCCTCTCCGCCCGCCCCGAGGCGCCGACCGACGTGCCGCCCGAGGCGCCGACCGACGTGCCGCCCGAGGCGCCGACCGATATGCCGCCGGAAGCGCCGGCCGACTGCCCGATCTGCCCCCGGCTCGTCGCCTATCGCGACGAGGTGCGCGCCCGAGAGCCGGACTGGTTCAACGGCGCCGTGCCCAGCTTCGGCGATCCGTCGGCGCGCCTGCTCGTCGTGGGCCTCGCCCCGGGCGTCACCGGGGCCAACCGCACGGGCCGGCCGTTCACCGGGGACTTCGCGGGGGGGCTGCTTTACCGCACGCTGGCCCGTCACGGCTTCGCCAACGACCGTTTCGACGCCCGCGCCGACGACGGGCTGCAGCTTCGCGACTGCATGGTCACCAATGCCGTGCGCTGCGTGCCGCCGCAGAACAAGCCCGTCGGGGCGGAGATCAACGCCTGCCGGCCCTTCCTCGCCGCGCGCATCGCCGCCCTGCCGCAGCTGCGCCGCATCGTGTGCCTGGGGCGCATCAGCCACGACAGCGTGCTGCGGGCCCTCGGCCTGCGCCTGCGCGACGCGCCGTTCGGCCATGCCGCGGTGCACGACGCGCCGGGCGGCCTGCGCCTGCACGACAGCTACCATTGCTCGCGCTACAACACGAATACGGGCCGTCTGACCGAAGAGATGTTCGACGCCGTCTTCGCCGAGGTTCGCGCGGCCCTGCCGCCGGCCTGACCGGCCCTGGGCCCAAGCCAAGAAAATGCCGACGTTCGACCCCGGGAACACTGGGTCCAACGCCGGCAGTGGGGCCTCGGCTCTACGCAGGCCTAAAACGAGGGACGCTACGCACGCACTCGCATTTCTGCTGCGCGGCTATGGCGGCTCCGCGCTTGCCTGCGATGATTTAGCGTTCGAGGTCGAATTTCAACCTTTGGTTAATGCTGGTTCACGCCACGCTCAGGCGGCGCTTTCCAGCTCGTCGATCATCGATTCGATCAGGCCGAGCCCCTTTAGCCAGAACGCGGGGTCCGAGGCGTCGAGCCCGAAGGGCGCCAGCAGCTCCTTGTGGCCTTTCGATCCGCCCGCGGCGAGCATCTCGAAATACTTGTCTTCGAACCCCTCGGTCCCATCCGCATAAACGGCGTAGAGCGCGTTCACCAGCCCGTCGCCGAAGGCGTAGGCGTAGACGTAGAACGGCGAATGGATGAAGTGCGGCACGTAGCACCACCAGGCGTCATAGCCGTCGGCGAGGTTGATCGCCGGACCAAGGCTTTCCGTCTGCACCTCCAGCCAGATGCGGCCGATGTCCTCGGCCGTCAGCTCCCCGTCCAGACGGGCGGCATGCACGCGGCACTCGAAATCGTAGAAGGCGATCTGGCGGACGACGGTGTTGATCATGTCCTCCACCTTGCCGGCCAGCAGCACGCGGCGGCGCGTCGGATCCGTTTCCGCATCCAGCAGACGGCGGAAGGTCAGCATCTCGCCGAAGACCGAGGCGGTTTCGGCCAGCGTCAGGGGGGTGGAGCTCAGCAGCTCTCCCTGACCGGCGGCCAGAACCTGGTGCACGCCGTGCCCCAGCTCATGCGCCAGGGTCATCACGTCCCGGGTTTTGCCCAGGTAGTTCAGCAGGATGTAGGGATGCGCATCGGTCACCGTGGGGTGGGCGAAGGCGCCTGCCGCCTTGCCGGGCGCCGCCGGCGCGTCGATCCAGCCCTTGTCGAA
>JBCBYE010000069.1:0-11158 GCA_039816075.1 Pseudomonadota bacterium
AACGTCCCTTTGATCAAAGTGAAAGGCATAGCGATCATCCTCTTGTGACTAAGCTTCGACAATATTGGTGAAAGAATACACCAAAGTCAGATTCGTCGAAACAATTTTTCGCCCTCCGCCCGCTGCACTCTGCCCGCCCGACGCCGCCCCCCGACCCCGCCAAATCGCCGCTTGACCCGACTCGCCCCCCTCCCCTAACCCCCATGTGGGCACGTCGTCCGAACCAGGGCGAGCGGCGGCGCGCTCAGCGATCTCGCCCTGACGATGGAGCGCGTCCCATGACGTTCCCCGCCAAGCCGCAGGTCCTGCCTGCGCGCCACGAATTCTCATCCGGTCCCTGTCCCAAACGCCCCGGCTGGTCGGCCGAGGCGTTGATGCGCCACGCCTGGCTCGGCCGTTCGCACCGCGCCGCCGGGCCAAAGGCGCAGCTCAGGGAGATCATAGACCGCACCGCCGCGCTCCTGAACGTGCCCGACGATTACCGCGTCGGCATCGTTCCCGCCTCCGACACCGGCGCCTACGAAATGGCCATGTGGACCATGCTCGGCGCCCGCCCGGTGGACGCGCTGGTGTGGGAGAGCTTCGGCGCCGGCTGGGCCTCCGACGCCACCCAGCAGCTGACCCTCGACGCCCGCGTCCTCAAGGCCGAGTACGGCGCCCTGCCGCCGCTGGCCGAGGTCCGCGCGGAGGCCGACGTGCTCTTCACCCAGAACGGCACCACCTCCGGCGCGCGCATCCCCGATTTCGACTGGATCGCGGACGACCGCGCGGGGCTGACCTTCAACGACGCCACCTCCGCCGCCTTCGCCCAGCCCATCGACTGGGCCAAATGCGACGTCACCACCTTCTCCTGGCAGAAGGTCATGGGGGGCGAGGCCGCCCACGGCATGCTGATCCTCGGCCCGCGCGCCGTCGAGCGCCTCGAAACCTACGTCCCCGACCGGCCACTGCCCAAGGTCTTCCGCCTCGCCAAGGGCGGCAAGCTGATCGAGGGCGTCTTCAAGGGCGAGACCATCAACACGCCGTCGATGCTCGCCGCCGCCGACGCGCTGGACGCGCTGATGTGGATCGAGCGGATCGGCGGGCAGGCCGCCACGCAGGCCCGCGCCACGGCCAACGCCGCCGCGCTGCAGGAATGGGCCGACGCGACGCCCTGGATCGAGAACCTAGTGGCCGATCCGGCCCTGCGCTCCAACACCTCCGTCTGTCTGCGCATCACCGACCCCGCGGTCGCCGCGCTGGAGGAGGCTGCCCAGCGCGCCTTCACCAAGAAGATGGTCGGCCTGCTCGAGGCGGAGGGCGCCGCGCTCGACGTCAACGGCTATCGCGACGCGCCGCCGGGGCTGCGCATCTGGTGCGGCGCCACGGTGGACACGGCCGATGTCGAAGCGCTCACGCCCTGGCTCGACTGGGCCTTCGCCGCCGCGAAATCCGAGGCCGCGGCGGCCTGAGCGCCGGCTCGCCGCGCCGGAGTCGTCCGGACGAATTCGGCGCGGCGCCCCGAAAATCGCGTTCTCGCCCGGCCGTTCGCCCGACGCGCGCGAGACGACGGCCAGACGAAAGCCAGACGTTTGCCGGACGCCGGCCGGACACCTGCCGGACGAAGGCCCGACGTCCGACGCCCGTAAAAATTCTTGAGGATGCCATGGCGACCCGATCCGTCCTGACCACCCCGTTCGGCGAGGTTTCGCTCGCGTCCGCCGACGCCGCGCCCATCGACGAGGCCGACCGCAGCGCGGCCCTGTCCGACCGTCTGCCCCCCGGCATGCGGCTGGACGGCGGCCTGCTGGGGCGGCTCAAGATCGGCTTCGGCACCGGCGGGCCGACCACGCTGGAACTCTCCTGCGACCTGGCGGACGGGTGCGAGGCGTCGCCGTCCAACGGCGAACGCCTCGCCGCCTGGACGGTCGAGGGCCCCGGCCTCTCGGGCGCCTTCGCGATCCGCGACCTCGACGGGCTGGCGCAGGCGCACGGGCTCGAAAACACCTTCTACGCCAATGCGAAAGCGGGTCTGACGGCCCGCTTCCGCGCCGCCGCGCCGGGCGTGCGGACGTTCGAATTCGCCGCCGCCTGGACCCTGAACCCCTCCGACGACGCGGACGAGATGGCCCCCTGGCTTGCCGTCGACCGCATTCTCTCCCTGAGGACCTGATCCGATGCCCAAAGTGCTCATCTCCGACAAGCTCTCCGACGCCGCCGTGCAGATCTTCCGCGATGCGGGGGTCGAGGTGGACTTCCAGCCGGACCTCGGCAAGGACCCTGAAAAACTGGCCGAGATCATCGGCGGCTATGACGGGCTCGCCGTCCGCTCCGCCACCAAGGCGACGGCCGCGCTGATCGAAAAAGCCTGCAATCTCAAGGTGATCGGCCGCGCCGGCATCGGCGTGGACAACATCGACATCCCCGCCGCCTCGGCGAGGGGCGTCGTGGTGATGAACACGCCCTTCGGCAATTCCATCACCACGGCCGAGCATGCCGTGGCCATGATGTTCGCCGTCGCCCGCCAGATCCCCGAAGCCGACGCCTCCACCAAGCTCGGCAAATGGGAAAAGTCCAAGTTCATGGGCGTTGAAATCACAGGGAAAACCCTGGGCGTCATCGGCTGCGGCAACATCGGATCCGTGGTCGCCGCCCGCGCCCTGGGCCTCAAGATGAAGGTGCTGGCCTACGATCCGTTCCTCAGCGCCGACCGGGCGCAGGACATGGGGGTGGAGAAAGTGGAGCTGGACGATCTGCTGCCTCGCGCCGACTTCGTCACCCTGCATCTGCCGAAGACGGACAAGACCGCCAACCTGCTGAACGCGCAGAAGATTTCGCTGATGAAGAAGGGCGCTCGCCTGATCAACTGCGCCCGCGGCGGGCTGGTGGACGAGGCCGCGGTCGTCGCCGCGCTGGAAAGCGGCGCTCTCGCCGGCGCCGCCTTCGACGTCTACGAGACGGAGCCGGCCAAGGACTCTCCCCTCTTCGGCGCGCCCAACACCGTCTGCACCCCCCATCTGGGCGCCGCCACCACCGAGGCGCAGGAAAATGTCGCCCTGCAAGGAGCTGAACAGATGAGCGAATACCTGATGAAGGGCGCCATCTCCAACGCCCTCAACGCCCCTTCCGTCACGGCCGAGGAGGCGCCGATCCTCAAGCCCTGGATCACGTTGTGCGAAACCGTCGGCGGCTTCGCCGGTCAGGTCACCGAAAGCGCCATCGAGGAGATCGAGATCGAATATGTCGGCCGCGTGGGGGAGCTGAACCTGCGCCCCCTGACCGCCGCGATCACCGCCTCGCTGCTCAAGCCGCTGGTGGGGGAGGGGGGCGTCAACATGGTCTCCGCCCCCGTGGTCGCCCGCGACAAGGGCATCAAGATCGCCGAGACGCGCAAGGATGCGCAGGGCGCCTACGGCTCCTACATCCGTCTGATCGTAAAGACGGAATCGCAGTCCCGCTCGGTCGCCGGCACGGTGTTCTCGGACGGCAGGCCGCGCTTCATCCAGATCAAGGGCATCAACCTGGAGGCGGAACCGCAGCCCCACATGCTCTACACCACCAACTCCGACACGCCGGGCTATATCGGCGCGCTGGGCATGAAGCTGGGCGATCTGGGCGTGAACATCGCCACCTTCGCCCTGGGCCGCGCCGAAAAGGGCGGCGAGGCCATCGCCCTGCTGGGCGTCGACGCCGAAGTGCCGGCGGATGCGCTGGCGGAGATCGCAAAGTTGCCGCAAGTCGGCCAAGCGAAGGCCATCGACTACTGATGACCTGACAGGGTTCCGGGCGCGGCGACCTTCGGTGTCGCCGCGCCCCTCCGAGCCGCAAGCGAGCCGCCGCATGACCGACACCGCGTTGAAATCCATGTATGTTCTTATGCTGGCTGGCCTCGTGGCGCTGGTCTTCGCCGCGGCGCCCGCCCCGGCGGCGGCGCAGTTGGCCGGCAGCGCCTGGACCGCCCGCGAGGTGAACGGCGATCCGGTGCCCGACGGTCTGCCGGTCTTCCTGCGCTTCGCCGAGGACGGCGCTTCGGGCGCGGGCGGCTGCAACCGCTTCACCGGCGGCTATGCGGAAAGCGGCGAGGCCCTGGCCCTCGGCCCCTTCGCCGCCACGCGCATGGCCTGCACCGGACCCGCCATGGACGTGGAGGCCGCCTTCTTCGACGCTCTGCAGGCCACCCGCAGCTATCGCCGCGACGCCGCGGGGCTGGAGCTGTTGGACGAAGACGGCGAGGTGCTGGCCGCCTTCGCCGCGCGTCCCTACGAGTAAGTCCCTAGAACGACACGCAATCGGAGCCGCTGACCAGCATCACCGACTGCTGGTCGAACTGCGCCTTGTAGGCCTCGCGGATGTCTTCGATGCGCGCCTCGGCCCCGGTTTCGGGCGGGTGCAGCAGGATCACCATCATCGAATTCTCCTGCACCATGCGTCCTTCGGGAGAGCGCCAGCGACCCTGCGCGGTCACGACGGTCATGCCGTCGGGAAAGCGCGGCGTCACCTCGGCGTCGAGAAAACCCGTGAACTCTTCGGGGCTGATCTCTGCGCCTGCGCGGGAGAGGCCGAAATAGAGCTCCGACCGATCCCATGCCATCGCGCCCTCGGCGCATTGCGCCAGCGCGGCGGCGGGGGCGGCGAACAGCAGGGCGGCGGCGGCAAGGGTCTGGCGCATGGCGAGGGCTCCGATCCGGGGTCGACGCCTCAGGCTGGCACGGCCGGCGTCGCCCGGGCAACGATTCCCGCCGGCCTTGGCGCCCTGCCGCCGCGCGCTAGCTCGCGAGGTCGAAGCCAGCCAGCGGACGGAGCGCCAGCCATGTCGGACAACCCCATCGTCGCCCGGAACGGCCCCTATCCCGTGGAGGTGACCGAGGGCGAAACCTACTTCTGGTGCACCTGCGGCCGCTCTTCCGCTCAGCCGTTCTGCGACGGTTCGCACAAGGAAACCTCGTTCGAACCCCTGAAATACGAGGCCCCAAAAGACGGCACGCTGTTCTTCTGCGGCTGCAAGGCCACCGGCAAGTCGCCCCTGTGCGACGGGTCGCACAACCAGCTCTGACGATGATCGACGGACCCGGATTCCTGGGCTTCGGCCCCTCGACGATCACCTGGTTCGAGGGGCTCGAGGCCAACAACGAAAAGGCCTGGTTCGACGCGCGGCGCCCGATCTTCGAGGCGGAGATCAAGCGCCCGCTGACGGCCCTGCTGGACGAGTTCGCCTCCCGCCGCGGCGGCGCGGTCAAGGTGTTCCGCCAGAACCGCGATGTGCGGTTTTCGAAGGACAAAAAACCATATAAGACAAATACTTATGGACTTGTTTCTGCTGAGGGCCGGCTGCCTTTCTATGCTTCCATCAGCGCCCAGGGCTTCACCTGCGGGACCGGCTTCTACGATCCGTCGAAGGAGCGTCTGTCGACCCTGCGCGACGCCATCGCCGACGACGTGTCGGGGCCGGAATTCGAAGAGGCGCTGGAGGCGGCGGAGGCGGCCGGCATCACGCGCGGCGGCGAAACGCTGGCGACGGCGCCGCGCGGCTTTCCCAAGGATCACCCGCGCATCGCGCTGCTGCGGCACAAGTCCATGCTGCTCACCCGCCGGCTGCCCCCCGGGCAGGTGCCCGAAAGCCGGGCGCCGTTCGAATTCGCCCTGGAAACGTGGGAGGCGCTGGCCCCCGCCCGCGCCTGGCTGGAGGCGCACGCGCCGGCTTAGGCCCGTCTTCCAGGCCGGGCTTGGCCAGTCCAGGCGTGGCTAGGCTCGGCTCGGCTGAGCGCGCGAGACCCAGCGCCGGAAGCGCCATGCCTCCAACGCCGCGAGCGGACCGAAATGCACCAGCGCCGGACCGATGCCGCCCCAGTCGTGCAGCGCCGCCCAGTGCAGCAGCGTCAGGACTGCCGCCGCGTAGACCCAGCGCTGCAGCGCCTTCCACGCCGGGCCCATGGCGCGCACCGCCCGGTCGGTGGACGTGGCGGCAAGCGGCAGGAAGATCGCGAAGGCCAGCCAGCCGGTCCAGATGTAGAGGCGCGGCGCCTCCTCGATCACCTTCGACAGCGAGGCGGCGTCGAGCAGGTAGAACAGCGTGTGCAGCGCCGCGTAGCCGAAGGCGGCGACGCCCAGATATCGCCGGTTGCGCCGCAGCCAGGCGGGTCCGCGCCAGCCCTTCAGCCACATCGACAGCGGCGTCGCCAGCATCGCCAAGATCATGAAACGGGCCGAAAATTCGCCCGTCGGGTGCAGCAGCTCGTGCAGCACGTCGGGGTCGTCGGAGGTCGTCGCCGCCGAGATCAGACCCGCGGCCGGCAGCGCGAACAGGGCCCACAGCCACCAGGGATGGAGGAACGAGAGGCGAGACGTCATGGCGGATCCTTCTGGCCGGAGGGGCGTGCCTGTCACGCGCCGCGCCGCGAACTCCGTCGCCGCGCGCTACTCCGCCGCCTCGATGCGCGCCGCATCGACGCGCGCGGCCTCGAACTCCTCGGCGGAAAGGGCCTGGGGCTGCTCCTCCACCCGGGCCGGATCGGGGATTTCGGAGGCGTCGGGCAGCACGCCCAGCCCCTCGAACCGGCGGGCGGCGGGCAGGACGCGGCTTTCCATGGAGGACACCGCCTTGTTGTAACGATCCACCGCCTGGCGAAGGCCGCGGCCGAGCCCGTCCATGTGCCCGCCGAAGGTCTTGAGGCGGTCGTAGAGATCGCGCGCGGTCTGCGCGGCCTTTTCGACGTTCTTGGCCAGACGCTCCTGCTGCCAGCCATAGGCGATGCTTTTGGTCAGGGCGATCAGCGTGGTCGGGGAGCAGACGAGGACGCGGGCGCTCAGCGCCTCCTCGAAAAGGCCCGGATCACGCTCGATCGCGGCGGAGTAGAACGCCTCGCCCGGCACGAACATCACCACGAAATCGGGCGCCTCGGGCAGGGATTTCCAGTAATCCTTGGAGGCGAGCCCTTTGACATGAGCCTTGAGCTGGCGGGCGTGGTCCACGAGGGCCGCCTCCTGCTCCGCCGATTCCGCGGTTTCCAGCGCGCGCAGATAGGCGTCGAGCGGGGTTTTGGCGTCGACCACCAGCGTCTTGCCGCCGGGCAGGCGGATCAGGGCGTCGGGGCGGCGGCGACCCTCGGCGGTGTCGAAGCTCCGCTCGGTGTCGAAATCCACATGCTCCATCATGCCGGCCATTTCGAAGACCTGGCGCAGCTGGAATTCGCCCCAGCGGCCGCGAGTCTTGGGCGCGCGCAGGGCCTGGACCAGTCGTCCGGTTTCGGTGTTGAGGCGCGACTGCCCTTCGGCCAGGGCGCGCACCTGCTCCTGAATCTGGGCGTAGGCGCCGGTGCGGGCCTTTTCGAGCTCTCCCACGGCGGTTTCGAACTTGCCGAGGTTCTCGTGCACGGGTTTCAGCAGCGCCTCGATGGAGGCCTGGCGTCGGGTCAGATCCTCGTCCGCCGTCGCCTTGTGCTGGGCGAAGCGCTCGGTGACCAGGGTCAGAAAACGCTCGGCGTTGCGGCCCAGGGCGTCCTGGGCGAGGGCGGAGAACTTCTGTTCGACCTCGCCTTCGAGGCGCTGAAGCTCCTCGACGCGGGCGGCATGGGCGCGACGCTCGGCCGTGAGCTGGGCGTCGAGGGCGGCACGCGCCTCGATCTCCGCCTCCAGCCGGGCGCGCAGGCGGTCGGCCTCGGCCTCCGCCGCGCCGAGGCGTTCGGCGCGGGCGCCCAGATCGGCGGCCTCCCGGTCCAGCGCGGCGCGGGCCTTCTCGAGGCGGGCGCGATCCTCGCGCGTGTCGCCCAGCTCCGCCCGCAGGCGTCTCAGCGTGCGGCGCAGGGGACGCAGCCAGATCAGCGCCGCCAGCAGCGCGCCGAGCGCCGCGGCGAGGATCAGCGGCGCGGCGAGGCGCCAGGCCTCGGGCTGGCCGGCGTGCCAGGCCGCGGCGGCCTGCCACAGGCGCAGCGCCTCAAGCTGAAGCTGTTCCCACTGCATGTTGGGGTTCCTTGCGAGGACGGCCCCATATCATGCCCGCGCGGCCCCCCGCGCGCAACCGCGACGCGCATTGCCGCAGTCGCCCGCCTCCGCTAAGACCCCCCCGCAACGGCCCATCCCGTTGCGGCATGGGAAGGGAGGCCGCCATGGCCAACGTGGTCGTCGTCGGCGCCCAATGGGGCGACGAAGGCAAGGGCAAGATCGTCGACTGGCTCAGCGAGCGCGCCGACGTCATCATCCGCTTTCAGGGCGGACACAATGCCGGACATACGCTGGTCATCGACGGCGAGGTCTACAAGCTGAGCCTTCTGCCCTCGGGCATCGTGCGGCCGGGCAAGCTGAGCGTCATCGGCAACGGCGTGGTGCTGGACCCCTGGGCCCTGGTCGAAGAGATCGAGGCGCTGCAGGCCCGCGGCGTGCAGATCACGCCCGACACCTTCGCCATCGCCGAGAACACGCCCCTGATCCTGCCCGTGCATGGCGAGCTGGATCGCGCCCGCGAAAGCCAGAACGCCGTGGCGCGCATCGGCACGACGGGACGCGGCATCGGCCCCTGTTACGAGGACAAGGCCGGCCGCCGCGCGATCCGCCTGGCGGATCTGGGCGATGCGGAGACGCTGGACACGCGGCTCGACCGTCTGCTGGTGCATCACGACGCCCTGCGCCGCGGCCTGGGCCTGCCGGAGATCGACAAGGCCGGGCTGCGCGCCGCGCTGGAGGCGGTGGCGCCCAAGGTGCTGCCCTATGCCCGCCCGGTCTGGAAAGTGCTGGAGCAGCAGCGTCTTGCGGGCAAGCGCATGCTGTTCGAGGGCGCGCAGGGCGCGCTGCTGGACGTGGATTTCGGGACCTATCCCTTCGTGACCTCCTCCAACACCATGGCGGGGATGGCCGCCGCCGGGTCGGGCGTGGGGCCAGGGGGGGTCGGCTACGTGCTGGGCATCGTCAAGGCCTACACCACGCGCGTGGGCGAGGGGCCGTTCCCGACGGAGCTGGACGACGAGACCGGCCAGCGTCTGGGCGAGCGCGGGCACGAGTTCGGAACGGTGACGGGCCGCAAGCGCCGCTGCGGCTGGTTCGACGCGGCGCTGGTGCGCCAGACCTGCACGACCGGCGGGGTGGACGGCATCGCGCTGACCAAGCTCGACGTGCTGGACGGGTTCGAGGAGCTGCGCATCTGCACCGGCTATCGCCTGGACGGCGAGGAGGTGGACTTCCTGCCGACGGCCGCGGCGCGGCAGGCGCGGGTCGAGCCGATCTACGAGACCCTGCCGGGCTGGAGCCAGTCGACCGCCGGCGCGCGCAGCTGGGCCGATCTGCCGGCGGAGGCGGTGAAATACGTGCGCCGCGTGGAGGAGCTGATCGGCTGCCCCGTGGCGCTGCTGAGCACCAGTCCGGAGCGCGACGATACGATCCTCGTCACGGACCCCTTCGCCGCTAGGTAGAAGAGCATGAAGCTGTCGCACAAAACCCGCCGTCGCCTGTCGCTGATTCTCCTGCTGGTGTGGCTGCCGCTGTTCGTGGTGGTCGCCGTCAACGTGGTGGAGGTGTTCGAGCGGCCCCCGATTCTGCTGGAATTGGGCATCTACGTCGCGCTCGGCATCGTCTGGGCGCTGCCGTTCCGCTTCGTTTTTCTGGGGGTGGGACGCGACGCGCCCGAGGATGAAGGCTGACCGCGGCGTTCGTTTATGAATGCATCGCCTTGATTCCGCCCGATTTCGGGGCTGACGCGCGCCCGCCGGCGGCGTTGGGGAGGTTCCGGGCGATCGCAGGTGTGTGTGGGATGTGCAAGTCGGCCGCCCCTTAAATACCGAGCGGTCGACGAGCTGGGGGTGATGCGTTCACCCGGAACCTCTGTCGAGCTTGGGGGAACCCGACGTCCCAGATCGTGCCAGAATGAATGCTGAGCGCAAGGGGTAAACCATTTTTTAGGGAGACTGACCGGCCCCGAATCGTAGGCGATTGGCGCCGGTCCGCCTTATTTTCGCCCAGAGGCTGCATGGACTCGGCTCAAGCGTGAATGCAGTCTGTAAGCCATCTTCCGACTTGGTTCATTCCGTGTTTCGCGCTAGGTTAACGCTGATTCGTCGATTGTTGCTGAAATCGACGGAGTTCCAGTTGCGGATTGCGCTCGACTTCGTTCATCCTGACAGCGGTACCGGCGGCTGTGGGCTGTAGCGTTGCGCCGGACCGGCAAACCGGAGGTTGAGGTATGCGTGTACTGTTGGTCGAAGACGAGATGGCGCTGGCCGGACAGGTCCAGCGGGCGCTCGAAAGCGAGGGCCGCGTCGTGGACGTGGCTCGGGACGGCGAGGAAGGCAGCTTCCTCGGGTCCACCGAACCCTATGATGCGATCGTTCTGGATCTGGGCCTGCCCAAGAAGGACGGCAACGCCGTGCTTCGCGACTGGCGCGATCAGGGCGTGAAGGCGCCCGTGCTGATCCTGACGGCGCGGGACAGCTGGCGCGACAAGGTCGCGGGCCTGGATGCGGGCGCCGACGACTACCTGACCAAGCCGTTCCAGATGGATGAGCTGCTGGCGCGCCTGCGGGCCCTTCTGCGCCGATCGTCAGGTCAGCCGAACCCGGTCTTCAAGCATGGCGCGTTCGAGTTCGACACGCGATCGGGCCGCGTGACGGTCGACGGCGCCCATGTGCAGCTGACCGCGCAGGAGACGAACGTGCTGGGCTATCTGATCGCGCACAAGGATCGCGTGGTCAGCCGCACGGAGCTGTCCGAGCATGTCTACGGCTACGACACGGAGCGGGACTCGAACACGATCGAGGTCTTCATCGGCCGGCTTCGAAAAAAGCTGGGTCAGAAGATCATCGTGACGATCCGCGGCCGCGGCTACCAGTTCGACGGCAACTGACGCCCCATGGGCGCGCTGTCTCTGCGCGCCCGCGCGGTTCTGGGCGGCGCCGTCTGGATCCTGTTCGCCCTGGGGCTGACCGGCTGGCTGCTGGTCAGCACCTTCGACGGGATTTCCGAGCGGACGTTCGCCCGGAACCTTTCGGCACAGCTGGATCAGCTTGAAGCGCTGATCCTGACCGGCGCCATGGAGGAGGATCCCGGCCAGGCGCGCCTGGCCGATCCCCGCTATCTGCGCGCCGGCACGGGCTATTACTGGCAGGTGGTGCGCCCTGACGGCACGGTGATCCGCTCTCCCTCGCTGGGGCCGGAGCGGTTGCCGGCGCGCGCCATCGAGTTCGGCGAGGAGAGCTTC
>JBCBYE010000028.1:0-14754 GCA_039816075.1 Pseudomonadota bacterium
CGAGTCGTCGAAAGGGTCAAGGCTCGCAAGCGCTCTTGGCGCGCAGCGACCGGCGAAGCCGGCTCGGCCTTGAGGCTTTCGGCGACTCGCCGCACGCTGGTCGAAGGCCCCCAAGGGCCTTCTCAGCAAACTGCGAAAACCAAACCGCTCGCACCGCCCCCCGAGACCTGGCCAGCCGCGCTTTGCGCGGCCGCGTCACGAGGGGGGTCGATCCCCCCGAGGGGCGCGCACCGGGCGCCCGTCAGCCCCGGGCGAGGAACGGTTCGAGGTCTTCGACCAGGGCGGGGAGGAAGGGGTAGGGCTCTTCGTCCAGGTATCCGGGGATCGGCGTCGCGGCCGCGCGGGCGCCGGCGGCGGGGTCGGCGGCGAAGGCGTCGCAGGCGGCGCCGAGGGTCTCGGCCAGGGTTTCGGGCCGCGGGTCGGGCAGGGCGCGCAGGTTGGGGTGCAGGCGCGACAGGTCCTTGCCGGCATAGCGGTTGGTGAGCGTGGTCAGGCCGAAGCTCGCCATTTCCAGCGGCGGGTAGGAGGGGTGGGGCGAGGCCATCAGCGACACGCCCACGGCGCTTTCGCGCAGCATCGCCGCATAGCCGTCGAGGGAGAGCTTGCCCACCGACCGCGCCCTGCGCCCGCCGGCGAGCGGCAGGGGGGCGTGCGCGGCGCCGGCGCTGACCACCTGCCAGTCGCTTTGATCGGGGCGGGCGGCGGCCCAGAGCTCCAGCCCCCGGCGCAGGATCGGCCAGCAGTTGCGGTTCTCCAGCGGCCGTCCGTAGACGAGGAGGCGTTTGCGCTTCTCGGCCTGCTGCAGCCCCGCCAGATGCGGCTTCAGGGCGGCGTTCAGGCGCGGCTCGAAGACATGGGTGCGGGCGAAGACATGGCCCTGGGCGGCCATGTGATCGGCCAGCAGGGACGAGTTGACCACCGCGTAGGTGGGGCAGGGCAGCTCGTAGGCCCAGCGGATCAGCAGGTGATCGGCGGAGAAGGGAAAGAAGCCCGGCTCGTATTCCTGGATCAGGTAGACCAGCGGATTGTCTTCGCGGCCGCCGTAATGGGCCTGCTGCGCGGCCAGCAGCGGGGCGAGATTGGCGGCGCAGTGCCAGTTGTAGGCGATGAAGATCTCTTTTTCGCGCGCGCTCAGCTCCGCGCCCCGGCCGCGGCGCGGCACGAGGGGCACGTCTTCGGCGCCGCGGGCGCGCTCGGCCGGCGGCCCTTCGGGGTCGGTCGTGGCGATGCGCAGCTCGCAGCCCAGGGCCGCGCCGAGCCTGCGGAAAATGTCGAGGCCGGTGGTCACGCCCCCGAAGGCCGAGGCCTTGGCGACCGAGGGGATCACCAGCGTCAGGCGCGGCGGTCCGTCCTCGGGGGCGAAGCGGTAGGCGCCCAGCTCGGTCTCGAAGGCCGGCGGGCCGGCGGCGGCCTTGCGCAGGCGGCGCACGGCCTGGCGCGCGGCGGGCGGGGCGAGGGCGCGCAGGGCGTTGCGCAGAGTTCCGCTCAGAGTCCTGGACCGAGGTCCCGGCCGAGGTCCGGGCGGCGTCCCGGGCCGCCCGCTCATGACGCGCCGCCGCGCAGCAGGGCCCGCCCGATGCGCACCCACCAGCGCGCCTCGAACGGCCGCGCGGCCAGCGCGCGCCAGGCCCAGCCCAGCGCCTCGCCCCGCCGGCCCAGCCCCGCGGCGCCCAGCGCCAGGCGATAGCGATGCTCCGCCAGGGCCGCCGGGTCCTGCGCGAAACGCGCCGCATGCCGGGACAGCACCTGGGCGTAGGCGCGCTGCCGGCGGTCGCGCATGCGGGTCAGCGAATCCTCGGACAGCAGCTGGATCGCCAGGGGGCGATCCACATAGGCGATGCGCCCCAGGGGCGCGAAGCGCAGCGCCATGTCCCAATCCTGCATCTTTCCCAGATCCTCGTCGAACAGCCCCGCCTCGATCAGCTTGGCGCGCCGGGCCAGCAGCACCTGGGTGCTGATCATGTTGCCGCGCAGCAGCTCGTCCGCCAGGTCCGGCTCGCGCCGCGCCGCGGGGCGCGGCAGCCAGGCGGTTTCGATGCGCCCGTCGGGGCGGCGGTCCACCTGCAGCATGGCGCAGTAGACGCCGATCCACGCCTCCGCCTCCGGCCCGCCATGGCCGATGCGGCGCAGCTGCGCCTCCAGCTTTTCGGGCAGCCATTCGTCGTCGCTGTCCTGAAAGGCCACCCAATCGGCCCGCGCCGCGCGCAGGCCGGTGTTGCGCGCGGCGTTGGCGCCGCGGTTGGTCTCATGCTCCAGCACCTTCAGGCGCGGATCGTCGATGGCCGCCAGCGCCTCCAGCGTGCCGTCGCCGGAGCCGTCGTCCACCACGATCAGCTCGAAATCCGTCCAGGTCTGCCGCAGCACGCTGCGCACCGCGGCCGTGATCGACCCCGCCCGCCGATAGGTGGGGATCACCACCGACACCGCCGGCGTCCTGCCGGGGGCGTCCTGCGCCGTTTCGGGCGTCGCGGCGGCCCCCTGCGCGCCCTCGACGTCCTGCGCGCCTCCGCCGCCCGTGCCCTCCGCCCCGCTCATGCCGCGCGGGCCCCGACGGCGTCCAGCAGGCGCGCCTCCAGCCGGGCGGTCAGGGCGGCGGCGTCGAAGCCGCGGGCGACCTCGCGCGCCCGCGCGCCCATGCGCCGGCGCAGGGGCTCGTCGCGCGCCAGGCGGATCATCGCCTCGGCCTGGGCGGCCACGTCGTCCTCGGCATGCAGCAGGCCGTTCTCGCCGTCGCGCACCTGGTCGAGAATGCCGCCGCTGGCGCTGGCCACGAGGGGCAGGCCCGCCGCCCCCCCTTCGGCGATGGAGACGCCGAACCCCTCGTTCCAGCCGGCCACCGTGCGCGAGTGCTGCACGAAGACATGGCAGCCCGCCAGCAGCCGCGCCACCTGCGCGCCGTCGAGCGGACCCAGCCGATGCACCGCCCCGGGCGGCGGATCGGCGGCCAGCGCCGCGTCGAGCGCGCCCGCCAGCTCCCCGTCGCCCGCCAGGCTCCATTCCGCCTCGATCCCCGCGGCGCCGAGGCGGCGGAACGCCTCCAGCGTCTGCATCACGCCCTTTTCCGCCGACAGGCGCCCCACGCTGACCAGGCGCAGCGGCTCGCCCGCCGCGCGCTGCGGGATCGGCGCGGCGGCGAAGGCGTCGAAGGGCGCGCCGCAGGGGATCAGGCTGTGCGCGCCCAGACCGTAGGGGCGCAGCCGCTCGATCTGCGCCGAGCCCACGGCGGCCACATGCGCCAGCCGCGGCAGCGTGCGCCGCAGCGCCCGGCGATAGGCGCGGTTCTCCAGGAATTTCGAGACGTCGCGCCCATGCACCTGGCAGACCACGGGCAGCCGGTCGCCCACGGCGGGCACGACCCGCATGGCGTTCCAGGCGAAATGCGCCAGCACCCCGTCGAGATCCGCCGCCAGCAGGGCCCGGCGCATCGCCTCGCGCCCGCCGGGGGGCGACAGCACCGAGGCCGTCAGGCCCAGCCGCCAGCCCAGGCGCAGCCGCGGCGTCACGGCGCGGGCGAAGGGGCCGTCGAACAGATGCGTCTCCAGCCCCGCGGGCGGCGACCAGCCCTCGCGCAGGCTCCAGCCGAACAGCACCGGCTCCACCGCCTCGAACCCCTCGATCTGGCGCATGGCCCAGACCTCCGACGTCAGGCCGAGCTCGGTCAGCACCACGCCGATTCTCTTTTTCGGTTTTGGCGCGGGGTTGGTCTTGCGCCGGGGCGCTGGGCCATTTTCGCGCTGCGGCGCGGCGTTGGTCTCGCGCTGCCGCGCTGCATTGGTCTCGCGCCGGGGCGCGGGGGGGCCGGGCGCAGGCGCGCTCACCGCGGCGCCTCCGGCCGCCGCAGGCCGAAACGGTGCAGCCAGCGCCCGCCCAGCAGCCGCTCCACCGCCATGCGCGCCAGCAGCGGCGGATTGCGCGGGTCCGAACGCAGCCAGGCCAGGTGCCGCGGCCAGGCGCGGGTCCAGAAGGTGCGCCAGCCGTAGTTGCGGTTCATCTTCAGGCAGGCCTCGGCCCGGGTTTCGAGCATCGCCAGCAGCTCCTCCAGCGGCAGACCGGGGATGTCGGGGGCCTCGCGCCGGTATTTCTCGATCCATTCATGGGTGTTGGCGGCGATGGCGCGGTAGTTCACCGGGGTCACCGAGCCCGAGGACCAGGCCCCGCTTTTCTCGCCGATGCGCGTGGAGAAGACGTAATGCGCCTCGTGCAGCAGGCCGTAGCGCAGGCCGGCGACCAGCGTGTCCAGAAAGCCCAGGAAATCGGCGCCGTGGCGGGCATGTTCGGGATAGAGCCAGCGGCCCTGCACCACCAGCTCGCGCCGATAGAGCGGCTTGAGCAGGCCGTAGTTCAGCTTGGCGTCCGGGTTCACGGCGCTGTCGAGCAGGCTGCGGGGGGTCAGCACCTCGAACCGGCCGTCCGCCTCCAGCTGGGTGTCGCCCAGCTCCTGCGCGGTGAGATCGTAGAGCAGGAGCAGATCGGCGACGGCGTCGAGGTCCTCGCGCTCGGCGATGTCCAGAAGGCGCCTGAGACGGCCGGGGGCGAAGGCGTCGTCGGCGTCCAGCAGCGCGATCCAGCGGCCGCGCGCGGCCAGGGCCCCGGCGTTGCGGCTGCCGCCGCAGCCGCGGTTGACCGGGTTGGGGGCGAGCGTGACGCGCGGATCCTCGGCCGCCAGGCGCGCGGCGACGGCGGCGGTGCCGTCCGAGGAGGCGTCGTCGACGATCACCACCTCCAGCGCCACGCCCTGCTGATCGAGGGCCGAGCGCACGGCGCGCTCCAGATAGCGCTCGGTGTTGTAGGCGGGCAGGACGACGGAGATGTCGGGCGCGGGGGCGGACGTGTCGGTCATGGCGCGGGGGCCTCCGGCAGGGCGCGGCGTCGGGCGTCGCGGCGGCGGATCCAGGCCTCGTCGAAGAGGTGACGGGCCCACAGCTTGAGCGGTTCGGCGCGGCGGCGGCGCAGGGCCGTGGCGGCGGCGCGGGGCAGCAGGGCGAGGCGGCCGGGCCGCGCGGCGTCGGCGAGCGCCAGGCGCAGGCGCGCGGCCTCCAGCCGGTCCTCGATCAGGGCGCGGGCGGCGGCCCGATCGGCGGGGCTCAGCGCCGAGGCGGGCAGATCGTCGAGCGCGCAGGCCCAGGCCCGGGCGCGCCAGCGCAGCAGCTTGAGCGGCAGGCCGTAGAGGGTTTCGCGCGCGTCCGGCGGGCCGGCGCGGGCGGAGCTGACGCCGCCCTCGCGCCAGCGCAGCAGCGCCTCGTCGAGATAGAGGATCGGGCGGCCCGACAGGGCGGCGCGGAAGGTCAGCAGCACGTCCTCGACGCCCGCCGCCTCGGGCAGGGGGCCGAAGCGGTCCCACAGGGCCCGGGGCCAGGCGGCGGCGGCGCCCATGACGGCGCGCTCGGCCCCCAGGATCCTCAGCGGCGGGGCCGGGGTTCCGTCCGGGCCGGGGGCGATGGCGCGGGCGCCTTCGCGCCAGCCGGCGCGGTCCCGGGGCGGGGCCAGGTCGCGGCCGGCGGCGTCCATGCGCCGGGCGGCGGAGTGCAGCAGCGCCGCGGACCGGCCGCCGGCGGCCCAGGCCTCGGCCAGGCGGGCGCAGCGGGGGGGCAGGGCCTCGTCGTCGCCGCCGGACATGACGATCAGCTCGCCGCGCGCGGCGGCGACGGCGCGGTTGACGTTGGCGACGATGCCGCCGTTTTCGCGCGCGGGCAGGGCGCGGACAGCGTGGGGCCCGGCGTAGCGGGCGGCGGCCTCGGCCATGATCTCGGCCGTGCCGTCGGAGGAGGCGTCGTCGCAGAGCAGGATCTCGAGGGCGCCGCAGGTCTGCGCGAAGGCGCCGGCGATGGCCTGCCCGATGGTGTCCGCCTGGTTGAAGCCGGTGACGAAGAGGGTGACGGAGACCGGCGCGCTCATCCCCGCCCCTCCGCCCCATGACGCGGCGCGCGCGGCCGGCCGCCCCGAACGCCGCCCTGCGGGCGAGCGTCGGCCCGCCCGCCCATCTGCGCGCCCATCTGCGCGCCGAAACGCCGGGCGTCGCGCCGCGCGTCGGCCGCAGGCCCCCCGGGGCCCGCATCGCGGATGCGCCGTCGGCGCAGGGCCCCCGAGGGGCGCGCGCGGGGCGAAAAGGGTCCTACCATCGCAGCTGCTCCGGCCGGTAGGTCCGGTCCAGGTAGCGCGCATAGACCGGGCGCGCCGCGTGCTTGGCCCAGTCGCGCAGATAGGTCGCGTCGCGCCGCGCCAGGCTCAGCCCCAGGGCCCGGGGCCCGGCGGCGAGCCGGCCCAGCGGCCCGCGATCGAAGAGGTCGATCTCCAGCCCCAGGCGCGCGCGCCGCGCGGCGTTGATCGCGCGCGCGGCGTCGCGGCCGGGGAAGTCCAGCCGCTCCAGATCCTCGGCGATGCGCGCATGGCTCAGCGCGTGCCAGCCGAGGATCTTGCGCCGCGTCGGCGCGAAATAGTCGGCGCCGCGCCGGTCCTCGCGCGCGCTCCAGCTCAGCCCGCCGGCGCGCCAGCGGGTCAGGGGCGCGTCCACGAACAGAAGGCCCGCGCCCGGCCCCGTCTCCTGCGCCCGCCGTTCCGCCGCGCCCAGGGCGGCGGCGCGCAGGGGGATCACGGTATCCTCGACGCCCAGCACCCCCAGCGGGCCGAAGACCTGCTGCAGCCGCGGCGTCCAGGCCGAGGCGGCGCCGAGGGCGTAGAGGCTGCGCGCGATGATCCGCGCCGCGTCCGGCCCGCAGGCCGGGTCGCGGCGCATCGGGGCCAGCGCGTCCTTGCGGCCGACGACCGCGCCGCTCTCGTCGATGATGGTCGCGGGCGTGTGGATCAGATGCGCGCGCCGCCCGCCGCCGTCCCAGGCCTCGAACAGGCGCGAGGCGCGGTCGGGCTCCGACAGGTCGTCGCCGGCGTTCTGGATCAGCAGCGCGCCTTCGGCGATCTGCATGATCCGGTCCAGATGCGCCGTCAGCCCGGTGTTGCGCGGATTGCGGTTCACGCGCACCGCATGGGGGCCCTTGTAGGCGGCGGCCAGCTCCTCCAGCCGCTCGCCGGTGCCGTCGGGCGAGGCGTCGTCGGAGAGCACGATCTCCAGCGGCCGCCAGTCCTGGGCCAGGGCCGAGGCGACGGCGGCGTCCACCAGGCCGCGCTGCCGGTAGGCCATGACGAAGAGCGTCAGGAGCGGGCGGCCGGACCGCAGCGCGGGCGCGGCGAGCGCGGGAGAGGCGGGCGCGGGCGTGGAAGAGGCGGGGGTGGGGGCGGTCACATGCGCCTCCCGCGGTGCAGGGCCAGGGCCAGGGGGACCAGCGCCAGGCCCTGGGCGACGCGCGCGGGGCCCCAGGGGTCGCGCGGCGCCGCGGCCGGGTCCGGGCGGGCATAGCCGAAGCGGTCGTAATCGGCGCCATGGGCGCGCAGGATCAGCCGCAGATCCGTGCGCGAGGGCGTCGGCCCGTCGCGCTTGCCGGCCCGCAGCGCATGGCCCATGCCCCCCGCCGGCCCCGGCCCGAAGAGCGCGTCGAGCCGCGCCTCCACCGCCTGCAGCCCGTCTTCCAGCCGGAACGTCTCGCAGGGCGCCGCGCCGGGCGGGTCGGGGGGCAGGAAATCGACCTGGGGGCGCAGATGCCCGTCCAGATAGCCGGGGTCGAGGCGCGTGGCCGCCAGGCTGAGCGCCAGCCAGGGCGTCAGGCCCAGCCTGGCGAAGCGGGCGCGCCAGGGCGGCGGCCGGCGCGCGGGATCCTCGCGGCCCATGCCGTGGAACTGGAAGCGGTGGGCCGAGAGCAGCCGGCGCAGCGGATCGCGCACCACGGCGAAGCGCCAGGCCCGTCCCGAGGCCACCTGCGGCAGGCGGCGCGCCGCCTCCGCCCCCGGCATGTGCTGGGGCGAGACCGGCTCGGCCGTGGCGCGGGCGCGGCGGCGCGGCTCGTGCGCGCGGTCGAGCAGCTGCAGCGGGCCGAAGCGCGCCTCCAGCCGGTCCTCGACCGAGGAGCCGCCGGCCTTGGGCACATGGGCGAAGTAGATCGCCCGTCCGTCCGGGGCGTGGGCGAGCGGCATGGCCGGGCTCATTCCGCCGCGCGCGGCGCCGGCGGCCGCGCCGCCCCGGGGTCCCGGCCGCGGCCGCCGTCGGGATCGGGATCGGCGGCGGGAGGGGCGTCGCGCATCCCCGCGCGCATGTCTTGGGAGTCGCGCATCCCTGCGCGCCTCTCCTGGGGGTCGCGCATCCCTGCGCGCATCTCTTGGGGGTCGCGCATCCCTGCGCGCATTTCTTGGGCGTCGCGCATCTCGTCGGGCGTCTCCGCCGTCTCCAGCTCAGCCGTTTCCAGCGCGGCCGTCTCCAGCTCCGCCGCGCCCGTCCGCTCCCCCGTCTCTTCCCTCGTCTCTTCCCCCGTCTCTTCCCCCGTCCACGCCCCCGTCTCTTGGGGCGGGCCGCCCGCCAGGCCGCCGGACTCGGCCATGGCGCGGAATTCCGGGCTGCGCTCCAGCAGCTGCGCATAGGTTCCCGAGGCGGCGACGCGGCCGCGTTCGAGCAGGAAGATCTCGTCGCAGTTGCGCACCGTGGTCAGGCGGTGGGCGATCATGATGATGGTCTTGGCTCCGGCCAGGCCGGCCACCGCCTCCATCACCGCGCGTTCGGTCAGGTTGTCGAGGGCCGAGGTCGCCTCGTCCAGCACCAGCACGTCGGGATCGCGGTAGAGCGCGCGGGCGATGCCCAGGCGCTGCTTCTGCCCGCCCGACAGGCGCAGGCCCCCGTCCTTGGCCGAGGTCTCGTAGCCCTCCGGCAGCTCCTGCATGACGAAGTCGTGCAGCTGCGCCTGGCGCGCGGCGCGGCGCACGCGGTCGTGGTCGATCCGCTCGGGCGGCACGCCGTAGGCGATGTTGCCGGCGATGGAGGCGTCGACCAGGAAGATCTGCTGGGGCACGTAGCCCACGGTGCGCCGCCAGGCGCGGCGCTGCGCCTCGCCGCGGATCGGGGCGCCGTCCACCTCCAGCGCGCCGTCCTGCAGGTCCAGCAGGCCCATGACGACGTCGACGGCGGTGGTCTTGCCGGCGCCGGTGCCCCCGACGATGCCCACGGTGGTGTTGGCGCGCACGGTCATCTCCAGCCCGTCGAGCACGGGCCGCTCCGAGCTGGGATAGGCGAAGACGGCGCCGCGCAGGGACAGCGCCCGGCGCAGGCGGATCGGCGCGCCCTCCTCCCGCGCGCGGCGCGGGGCGCGGGCGGCCTCGGCCACCTCGTCGCCGATATGGTCGAGCACGGCGCGCCCCACGCGCAGCTGCGACAGCGCCGCGAAGATCGACTGCGCCGCCGGCATCAGGCGCGAGCCCGCCAGCGCGTAGACCCCGGCCACGGGCAGCACCGTCGACAGATCGCCGCCGGCGGCCATCTTGGCCAGCACCACCGCCAGGATGGAGCCGAAGGCCAGCGCCTCCAGCCCCCCGCGGGGCAGCGCGCGGTAGAGCGTCAGGGTCGCCTGGATGTCCGCCAGGCGCCGCGCGGGATAGCGGAACCGGGCCACCGCCCAATCCTCCAGCCCCAGGGTGCGCAGGGTCTTGATGCCCATGAAGGATTCCTGCGTGGCGCGGAACCGGCGCTTGACCATCTCCAGCCGCTCCTCGCCCAGGCGGGTGACCGGGGCGCGCACCGCCAGGTAGATCAGCGCGTAGCCGCCGCCGATCAGGCCCGCGGCGATGCCGGCGATGGCCGGGTCCACCGCCACCAGCAGGCCGATCAGGAACAGCGCCAGCAGGCCCTGGGCGATCAGCTGCATCACCGGCACCAGGCTGCTGGTGACCAGCTGCGCGCATTCCTGCAGGACCGACTTGTTCAGATCGGCGGTGTGCTGGTCCAGGAACCAGGCGTAGGGGCGTTCGAGATGGCTGCGCAGCAGCCGCGCGGCGAAGCCCTGCATGCGCCGCGCGCCGAAGCGCGACACCGCATAGGCCGTCGCCGTGCGGAAGATCAGGCCGGTCAGGAACGCCGCGAACACCGCCGCGCCCAGGATCAGCAGAAAGTCGTCGCGCGGCGGGGCGCCCAGGGCGGCATGGGCGGCGGCCAGGGCGCCGTTGCTTTCGACCAGGTCGGGATTGGCCAGCACCGCCAGGAACGGCAGGATCGAGGCCACGCCCAGCATGTTGAAGAAGCCGTTGAGCACCATCAGCGCCAGCAGCGCGCGCAGGCGGCTGCGTTCATGATCGTCCAGCAGAGCCAGAACGCGGCGGAAAAGGCTGATCATGAGCGGCGGCGGTCCTTGTGTCGCGTCTTCGGCGAGGCCCGGAGAGGGGCGGCGGGGCGGGTGCGGTTTCGGGGCGGGGTCGGAAAGGCGGGGCGGGCGCGGTTTCGGGGCGGGACGCTCAGCGCGCCGGGCCGCGGGGCCGCGGCGGTCGGACGGGCCCCTGGCCGCCGCCGCCCTGGGGCGCCTGCGGCAGGGACGGCGAGGGCGGCGTCGATCCGGGGGGAGTCGATCCGGGGGCTGGGGCGGCGCCGCCCTGCGGCGGCGCGGGGGCCGGGCGCGGCGCGGTCGGATCGAAGACGCCGCGCACCGGGCGGCCGGGCCGCACCGGCCCCTCGCGCGGGGCGGGGGGCGGCGGCGCGGCGGAGGGCGTCCCGGGCCCCGTTTCGAGATCCGTTTCGAGACCCGTTTCGAGAGGCCGGGGCGTTTCGACCGAGGCGCCGCGGCGGCCCTGCGGCCCCCGCGCGTTTCCTGTCCCGGGCGCGCCGCGCCTGTTTCCTGTCTCCGGCGCGCCGCGCCGCGCCCCCGTCCCCGGCGCGGCGCGACGGCCGCCTCCGGCGCCTGGGGCGGGGCGAGACTCCCGCCCGCCTGCGGCGTGACGCTCCCGCCCGCCGGTCCCGGGGCCCGGCCGCGGGCCGTTTCGTCCCCCCCCGTCGCCGCGCCGGCGCTGCGCGCCGTCCAGGAACGCCTCCGGCCGCACCATCCAGGCGCCCGAGGCGAAGAGGAACGTCACCATGGTCAGCATGGCCGTCCAGTAATGCACCGTGCCCCCGGCGATGATGATGCCGCCCATGGAGACCATCCAGCCCAGCCGCGCCGCCCGCTCCTGCGGGTCGGTCAGCATGGTCTTGGCCACCTCGCGCATCAGCAGGATCTTGGCCCCCGCCAGGAACACGAAGGCGGGGATGCCGTGGCGCATGGCCGCCAGCAGCCAGAAATTGTCGACGCTGTCGCCCATCCAGAACGGCCGCGCCCAGTCGCGGAACCCGATGCCGATGATCGGACTGCGCCAGACGTTGTCCATGCCGTAGCGGAAGATCAGGATGCGGTTGTAGGCCGAGGCGGAATTGAACGTGCCGTACTGCACCAGGATGTGGAACGGCGTGCGGTTGGACAGCAGATCCACCGTCACGTAGCCGATGATCACCGCCCAGAAGAAGATCCGCCAGCGGTTGACCTCCTTCTGGAACATCACCTCGTAGGCGATCAGGCCCGCCTGCACGATGTAGGCCAGCAGCGCCCCGGCCGAGAGCGAGAAGAACGTCGCCAGGGCGACCAGCCCGGCGCGCACGCTCTGCACCATGAACTTGCCCGGCGTTTCGAAGCAGAACCACACCAGGCCCAGCGACGAGGACACGAACACGCCGTAGATGATGGGATGCGAGAACATCACCTGCGCCCGGCGGAAGCCGAACCGCGGCTCCGTGTAGACGATGCGCGGCGAGCTGGGCAGGTATTGCAGGATCAGGTTGCGCCGCGTGACCCCTTCGAAGATGGCCAGCGGCAGCATCATCATCACCAGGCCGAAATAGATCAGCACCATGCGCCGGAACTCGGCCACGTTGCGGATGCCGGCGCGGCCCAGCATCCAGGCGCCGACGACCTCCAGCACGTGGATGCCGGCCGCCTCCACCCGGCTGACGCCGTGCACGGCCAGGATCGACAGCACCACCCAGCCCACATGGGCCAGCATCAGATAGTCGAACGGGCGCAGCCGCAGGTCCTTGGAGAACGCCTTGGCCACCAGCGGGAAGAAGGCCGCCAGCAGCACGATGCGGTAGGGCTGCAGCAGGACCGGGCCCACATTGATGAAGAGCGGCACGGTCAGGCTGGCCAGGTAGACGGCGACCAGCGTGGGCATGCCCTTGGCCTCGCCCGTGTCGGCCGCGCGCACGCGCCGGCCCCCGCCGCGGCGCGCGGCGCCGATCGGCGCCGCAGCGGCGGGGGCGGAGGCGGGCGCGGTTGCCGCGCGGCTCAGGGGGGGCTCGATCGCGGTCATCCGCCGCCTCCCGCCGCCTGGCCCTTGCGCGCCGGCCGGCGCCCCGCCGCGGCGTCCGGATCGGGGGGCGGCAGGCCGATGCCCGACAGGTCCGGCAGCGGGCCGGCGCCGGGCAGATGCGCGCCGATATGGCCGACCTCCACGCCCAGCACCGCATAGGGCAGCCCGCGCGCCGCCGCCTCGGCCGTGCCGGAGGAGGGGCGCAGGTCGAGGCCCTCGCGCCGCGGAAACGCCTTGTCGAAGGGCAGGTAGCCCTCGCCCCGGGCCAGCTCCTGCGGTTGCACGGAGCGGGCGTGCCGCGTGTTGCCGTCCCACAGGTTGTGCGAGCGTCGGCGCAGCGCCTGGCGCCCCTTCGCCGGCATGGCCAGGCGGCCGGCGAAGTTGTTGCGGAATTCGCTCAGCCGCGCGGTGCGCGGCTTGATCAGCACCGCGCCGTGCAGGTCGTTGTTGAAGATCCACAGCCGCTCGCCCGCCGGGCTTTCCGCCCATTGCGCCAGGGCGAAGCGGCTGGCGCGGATGCGGTTGAAGGCCACCACCACCCGGTCGTTGTCGCGCAGGGTGATGCCGCGCCGCCCGACCAGGGCGTTGCCCACCAGCCAGGTGTTGTGCGAGCCGTCGTAGACGGTCAGCGCGTTGCCGTGCACGTCGGTGATGCGGCGCACGTCGTTGTTCTTCACCAGGCTGTTGACGGTGCGGTAGAGCGTGATGCCCGAGGGCGTGGCGGCGATGCGGTTGCCCTCCACCCGCCCGCGGTTCACGTCGATCAGGTGGATGGGGCGGAATTCCAGCGTGCGGGCGATGCGGTTGCCGATCACCTCGGCGCCGCGGCGCTTGGCGATGCGGATGGCGCCGCCGGCGCGGATCACGTTGTCCTCGATGCGCAGGGGTCCCAGGCGCGGCCCCTGGCGGCGGGGCGAGCCGCCGTCCACGGCGAAGCGGCGGTGCCCGGTGATGCGAAAGCCGCGGATCACCGCATGTTCGGCCCGGCCGGCATCGATCGCCGTTTCCACCTGGGCGTAGCGGATCTGCACGGCGTTGGGGTCGACCCCGCCCAGGGGGATGTAGAACAGCGTCCCCCCCGAGGCGTTCCAGCCGGCGGCCTTGTTCAGCGCCACGCCCTGGGGCGGGACCACGCGGAATTCGCCGGGCCGGTCGAAGACGTCGGGGTGGTTGAGCACGGCGTAGCGCACCTGCTTGCCGGCCTTGAGGGGCGTGGCCCCGGGGATGGCGGCGGCGCCGTCCTGGGCGATCCAGCGCCGGACGGGATAGGCGTTCAGCCAGTTGGCGCCCTCGTGCACGCGCAGGGCGGCATGGGCCCAGCCCTCGCGGCCGTAGAGGGCCAGGGTCTGCGGATCGGTCAGGCGGCCTTTGGTCAGGGCGGCGCGGGGGGCGGCGTGGTAGAGGTCGAACTCCGCCTCCACCCAGTTGTTCTCGAGGTCGGCGGAGGCGGCGATGCGCGCGCGCTCGCCGTCCTGGAACACCGCCAGGTCCAGCGCGGGGACGGGGCCGGGGGCCTCGGTCTTCCAGATCGCCAGCCCTTCGGGCGTGCGGCCGGCGGGGGTCCAGGGGCCCAGCGGGCGGGTTCCGTCGAGGCGCGCGCGGCCGGTTCCGAAGCCTTCGGCGCCGCCGTTTCCGTCGTAGATGACCGGCGCGCCGGGGTCGCCCGAGGCGACGACGAGGCGGCGCGGCCAGACGGAGCCGCCCTTGAACAGCAGGCGCCGGCCGGGGGGGACGACCTCGGGCGGCGTGCGTCGGGCCTGGTCGGGCGAGGCGCCGGAGGCGGCGTCGTCGCCGCCCTGCGGATCGATGTAGAGGGTGATGGGCGCGGCGGTCAGCCCGTCGCCGATCAGTCCGTTTTCGAGCAGCGCGGGGGCCGCCGGGGCGCCCGGCCGCTGCGTGGCCGGGACCTGCGCGGGCGTCAGCTGGGCGGTCTGCAGCTGGGCGGTCCCGTGTCGGGCGGTCTGATGTCGGGCCGCCTGGTTCCGAGCCGTCTGGTTCTGAGCCGTTTGGGCCTGGGCCGTCTGGGCCTGGGCCGTCTGGGCCTGGGCCGGCCCCGCGGCGCCCGTCGGCCCGGCCAGGGCGAGCAGCAGCGCGCCCAGGCGCAGGGCCGCCGCGCCGCGGCCGCCGTTCGGCCGTCGGGCGCGCAGGGCGCGGCGCCGCGGCGCGCGGTTCGGGGCCGCGGCGGCGTCGGTCAGGGCGGCGGAGATCCCCCAGGGCATCGCGCTTCCTTCGTTCGGCGGCGCATCGCCTCCGCCGCGCCGGGACGGTGTCGCCCGGACTTGGTTGACGAAGCGCGAAGATCGGACCTGTCCAGGCCCGGCGGGCGCCCCCGCGCCGTTGCTGCGCGCCGCTCCCCAAAGCGTCGCGCGTCCCACGGTCGCGGACCCTAACGCATCGCGGCCCCGTCCGAAACCGGGACGCTCGCCCCGCCCCCCGGCCCTCTTGCCGCGCCCCCCCCCCGCGTCCGGCCCCGCCGCAAGGCGGCCCCGGATCAAGTCCGGGGCGAGCCTGCGCCCGCCCTCCCGCCAGCGCAGACCTCGAAGCAGCCGACAAGCC
>JBCBYE010000697.1:0-2353 GCA_039816075.1 Pseudomonadota bacterium
GACGCGGGGGGGCGGGCCGCTCGGGCCCGACGCGGGGGGCGGGCCGCTTGGGCCCGACGACGGCGCGCGGCGGCGGCGCGAGACGGCGGCGCGAGACGGCGGCCCAGCCGGCGGAGGCGAGCCGCAAGGGCGCGGCGAGCGCGAGTGCCGAAAGGCGCATGCAAGGGTTCCCCAAGGACGAAGGCGTCGCCCGCCGCCCCGCCGAGGACGCGCCGTCACGCTGGCGTCGCTTGGGCCGGCTACCTTCCGGCCGATCGAGCCTGAGAGGGGGACGCGGGATGCGCACGGGTTTGAAACGGTTCGGCGCGGCAGGGCTGGCGATGCTGGTCGGCGCGACGACGGCGCAAGCGCTGACCGTGCCGGAGGCGACCATCAGCTACGAGTACGTGGCCGGCGCGGGCAACGAGTCCGCCGGTCCGTTCTCGGAAACGCTGACGGGCGCCGACATCGGCAACTTGACCGTCGAGGCGCCCGCGCGTGATTCCGAAGGGCGGGCTGGAGTGGTCGCCATCAACGCGACGCTTGGACGTCAGCCGACGGTCAGCGTCTTCGCCGGCGCGACGAACACGCTGCCGACACGGCCCACCGCCATTTTGGGCGCGGGAGGATCCGGCAGCATCAGCCTCGAGTACTTCGTGACCTTGGAGCCCGCCGATCCCGGGAGGATCGCGAACGTGCCGGTGATGATCGAGGCTGTGGGAGCTGCGGCCGCGGCCGAGTCAGGCGTGAACGCACGCGCGGCGGCGCGGGGTTCGCTGAGCGTGGACGGAAACAACCTCAGGGCAAGCGTCGAAGCGGAGTCCGGGGACGCCGAGGCGGGCCCGAGGTCGTTCCGGACGTCTTCCACGCTGTTCATCCGTTGCAGCATTGGCGGCTGCAGGCCGCTGCCGGTGCAGATGACGGCCTTCGCCTCGGCCGGGGCCAGCAACACTGGATCGGACGCTTCGCCCGGCGTTGCCGCAGGCACTGTCACGATCGACCCGCTTTTCACGGTGGACCCGGCCTTCGCCGATGATTTCACGCTGCGCTACAGCCCGGCGATCGAAGCTGCGATCGCGCGGGAGATCGCGGCGGCGGCCGTGCCGGCGCCCGGGGCGTTCGGTCTGCTGGCCCTGGGGCTGGGCGGGCTGGCGGCGCTGCGTCGGCGGCGCTGAGGGCGACGCGTCAGCCCTTGGGCGGCCAGTCGGCGGAGCGCATTTCTTCGAGGCGGGAGGCGGTGCGCTCGAACTCGAAGGCGCCGGGGCCGGCGAGGTAGAGGTCGGCGGGCTCCGCCTCGGCCGTGGCGGCGAGGCGGGTCCGGGCCTCGTAGCAGGTGTCGATGAGGGTGACGAAGCGCTTGGCCTCGTTGTTGTTTTCGCGGCCGAGGCGGGGAATGCGCTCGATCAGCAGACGGTCGACGGCGGCGGTGAGCGCCAGGTAGTCGGCGGGGCCGAGGGGGCGCGCGCAGAGCGCCTCGAACGAGGTGCGCAGCGCCCGGCCGGAGGCGCGGGGGAAGTCGAGCGCGCGGCCCTGCACGGTCAGGCGCAGCGGCGCCTCGGGGTCGTCGGCGAGCAGGGTCCACAGGCGGTCGGCGGCGGCGTCGGCCGAGGCGCCGAGGGGAGCGATCCAGACGGGCTCGCCCCGCAGACGCGCCTGGCGATGGTCCGAGGCGCCGGCGAGGTGATGCAGGTCCAGCCTCTCCTTCATCAGGGCGATGAAGGGCAGGAAGGTCTGCCGGTTGAGCCCGTCCTTGTAGAGGTCGTCAGGAGGGCGGTTGGACGTGGCGACGACCACCGTGCCGCGATCGAACAGCGCCTCGAACAGGCGGCCGACGATCATGGCGTCGGTGATGTCGGTGATCTGCATCTCGTCGAAGCACAGCAGCGTGGCGCGGGCCGCGACCTGGGCGGCGACGGGGGCGATGGGATCCTGCGTGCCGGCGGCGCGGGCGGCGGCGATGCCGGCGTGGATCTCCTGCATGAAGGCGTGGAAGTGCACGCGGCGCTTGGGGTGCACCGGGGCGAGGTCGAAGAACAGGTCCATGAGCATGGATTTGCCGCGCCCGACGCCGCCGTAGAGGTAGAGGCCGGTGAGCGGCGCCGTTCTGGCCGGCTCGCGCCCCCAGCCGAACCAGCCGCGCGCGACCTGCTTGCCCTGGGCGGGTTCGTAGCCCTTGAGCCGCTCGAACAGGAGCTGGAGCTGCTCGATGGCGGCGGTCTGGGCCGGGTCGGACTGCAGGGCGCCCTCGCGCACGAGGGAGCGGTAGCGGGCGAGGGGGGTGGCGGCGTCGGTCATGGTCGGGCTCGCGGTTGGCGCGGGGTCGGGGTGGCGGAGGGCGGCGGGTTTGGCAAGGGGCGGCGGGCGGCGCGGCGGC
>JBCBYE010000190.1:0-7367 GCA_039816075.1 Pseudomonadota bacterium
ACGCCTATCCGGGCATGATGGCGCCCCGGAAGGCGCCCGATACGGCGGCGGAGTAGCGGGAGGTGGGGCGGTCGCTGCGGCGCCGGTTATCCCTGGCCTGCGATCCGGCGGACAAGCGCGCGTCGAAAGGTCCCGCCATCGGCCCCGGCGCCGGGGCAGGCCCGCGCGAGGCGGCCGACCGCCCCACCTCCCGCTACTCCGCCGCCGTATCGGGCGCCTTCCGGGGCGCCATCATGCCCGGATAGGCGTAGTCCTCGGCATAGTCGAAGTCCGGCGCCTCCCACCCGATCATCTTGCCGGGGTTCAGCAGGCCCTTGGGGTCGTGCTTGGACTTCATCTCCAGATGCAGCGGGTCCGAGGATTTCATGCCGCCCTCCTCAACCGTGTAATGGTGGGGCGAGAACATCTGGCAGCCGATGTCGCAATGCGTCTGCACGATCTCGCGCAGCCGCGCCTCGGTGCTGAAGCGCACCAGGCTCAGCCCCGCGCAGGACGTGCCGCCGGGCGTCGCCATGAACTCGTTGTGGCCGATCACCTCGCCCGGGAACTCCGCGGCGATCCTGGCGATCTTCTCGTGCCGGTCCGGATCCGTGAAGCCGACCTGCAGATAGGTGATCTCCGGATCCACGCGCAGGGCGCGCAGCGTCGTATGGTTCCACAGCAGGTG
Organism: Pseudomonadota bacterium; assembly: GCA_039816075.1. Taxonomy (GTDB): domain Bacteria; phylum Pseudomonadota; class Alphaproteobacteria; order Rhodobacterales; family Rhodobacteraceae; genus Albimonas. Next base: position 668 of record JBCBYE010000190.1, read on the forward strand.
ATGGACATGGGGCAGACCCTTCTTGTCCTCCTCCGACGCCGCGTCGGAGCGGTAGGCGGTGCGCAGACCCGCCTCCGCCGCCAGCGACAGCACCGCCTGCACCGCGTTGGGCGCGACCATCAGCACCACCAGGCTCTCGCCCGCCTGCACGAATTTCTTGTGGCGCAGAAAGTATGTCTCCGGCGTCGGCGCCTGCACCGTGCCGACCTCCTTCAGCCACAGGCCCGGCGACAGGGCCAGCGTTTCGGCGAACCGGTTGACATGCAGCCAGTCCTCATGGGCCAGCAGCATCTCCGTCCAGCCGCCGTCGGGATAGGGGGCCAGGGGCAGGGTCAGCTGCGTGATGACGCCGTTGACCCCGTAGGCGTGGTGCACCTGGTTCACCTCGGTCCCGGTCAGCTCGACGATGCGCGGCGTCTCCTCCATTGTCGCGACGCGCGCGCCCAGGATGTTGCCGGCATCGCGCAGCGCGCCCCAGCGGACCGAGCCGACGCCGCCCGAGCCGCCGGCGATGAAGCCGCCGATGGTCGCCGTCTCCTTGGTCGACGGGTGCATGCGCAGCTCCTGCCCGGTCTTACGCGTCTCCGCGTCGATGTCGCCGATCAGCGCCCCGGCGCCCACGGTCGCCACGCCCGGCGCGATGGAGGCGATCCGGTGCAGCCCCGACAGGTCCAGCACCACGCCCCCCGCCAGCGGCATGGCCTGGCCGTAATTGCCCGTGCCCGCGCCGCGCGGCGTCACCGGGATCTCCAGCGCATAGGCCGCGGCGAGCACCGTCAGCACCTCGTCCTCCGATGCGGGCGAGGCCACCAGATCGGCCGTCACATGCTCCAGCTTCCGCTTGAGCACCGGCGAGTACCAATAGAAATCCCGGCTCTTGGCGAGCACCGCCTTGGGGTTGTCTTCGGTCTTCACGTCCCCGATGCGGGCGCGGAATTCGGCGATCTTGTCCACGGGCGAAAGACCTTTCAGGCGATGCGGGCGATCCGTCGCCGCACGCGCGCCAGGAAATCGGCGCGCTGGGCGTCGGTCGCGGTGTCCATCTTGTGCAGGCCCAACCAGAACGTGCGGCAGCGCGGATGGCAACAGGCCCGAACGCCGCGCAGCAGGATGCGCCGCCCCGGCATGCCCATCAGCCGCCACAGCCACCAGGGCGAGCCCAGCGTGCTCGCCACGCCGATCAGGCGCACGTTGGTCAGCGCCGGGCCCAGCGGCGTGGTGTCGTCGGGCATGGTGAAGACGACATGCGGCACCCAGACCCGGTCGAGCCAGCCCTTGAGCATCGCCGGCTGGCCGTACCACCAGGTCGGGTAGGTGAAGATCAGCCCCTCGGCCCAGCGCAGGTCCGCCAGATGCTCCGCCACCGGTTCCTCGTTGAGACCGGCGGTGTGGTAGTCGCGCCGCTCCTGCGCGCCCATCACCGGGTCGAACCCTTCGGCGTAGAGGTCGCGCAGGCGCACCTCGTGCCCCGCGGCCTCCGCCGCCTCCAGCACCGCGTCGCGCACCGCCGCGCCGTAGCTTTCGGGCACGGGGTGGCAGTGGATCACCAGCAGCCTCATGCGGGGGCCCGCCGGGCGCTCAGCCGCCAGCCGGAATGGGCGGCGAGCGCGGCGAAGACCACGGCGCCTCCGACCAGCGTGGCGCGGCCCGGATCCTCGCCCAGCACCGCCCAGACCAGAAGCGGGCCGGTGACCACCTCCATCAGCGTCAGCATCGACGCCTCGGCCGCGGGGATGAAGCGGCTGCCCCAGCTGACCAGCGTGATCGCCGCCGGCAGGATCAGCCCGCCGGTGACGAACAGCCACACCGTCTGCTCCTGATCCATCGGCTCGAACGTGGCGAAGGGCAGCGCGAGCGCCGCGCCCAGCAGCCAGCCCACGCCCACAAGCGGCGCGGCGCTGCCCGCCTTCAGCCGGCGCAGCAGGACGAAGAAGGCGCCGATGGTCAGCGCGCTCAGCAGGCCCGCGATCACGCCCTTCATCGATGTGCCGCCCTCGCCCCAGGCGCCGACCGCGACGATCCCGAGGCCCAGGAACACCGCCCCGATGGCCGCCCAGGTGGCCGGCGCCACGCGCTCCCCCAGAAAGGCGCGCGCCATCAGGGCCGCCAGCAGCGGCGTGGCGGCGAAGGCCAGCATGGCGTTGGCGACGGAGGTCCAGGCGATGGAGAGGCAGAACAGCACCGTCGAGGCGCCCTCCAGCCCCGCCATGACGATGCCCCAGCGGCCCATGTTGCGGATCGCCTCGAACAGCCGGTCGCCATAGACCCACCAGCAGCCGCCCAGCAGGATCACCCCGCCGATGACCCCGCGCAGGCAGGCGAGCGCCCAGGGGTCGATGCCCACCATGCGCATGGCCAGCGCATCGGGCGTGAACACCAGAACGCCCAGCGCCGTGATGCCCAGGCCCTGGCGATGGGTGAGCACGCTCATGCGGACCGCGCCCCAAGCTGGGCGTCTGACCGGGGCGCGTCGGAGGGGGGCGAGCTCCCTGCGATCTCGGCCGTCGCGACCCTCATGCGACCCGCGCCCCGGCGGAACGCGACGGCCCGGACGGGGCCGCCGCGCCCTCCAGCGTCGGAAACAGCCCCTCCAGAAATCCGCGAAACCAAGCGTCCTGCGCCGCGTCATGGGCGGCGAGGTCCGCCAGCTGCGCCGCGCGGTCCTTCACCCCGCGCCGGGTCGCGTCGTCCGGCCCGGGCCACCACTCCGCGTCCAGCCAGCGCCGGAACCCCGTCGGCGTCACCTCCGCATGGAACTGGAACGCATAGGCGTTGTCCTGCGCCACGAAGGCCTGGTGAGGGAACCGGTCCGAGGTCGCCAGCGCCCGCGCGCCCGGCGGCGTGTCGAAGCCGTGGAAATGCGCCTGCACCACGTGCAGCGGGCCGGGCAGCACGTCCTCGCCGCCCGCCACGGGCCGGATTTCGTGAAAGCCGAACTCGCACAGCCCCTCGCGGCTCGCATCGGTCCAGCCGCCCAGGATCTTCGCCAGCATCTGGCTGCCCTGGCAGATCCCCAGCAGCGGCAGGCCGCGGGCCAGCGCCGCCTCCATCCACCGGAACTCGTCCCTGAGGAACGGGTGCAGCTCCGTGTCCGCGGCGCAGAACTTGCCGCCATAGACCACCAGCGCGCCGACGCCGCCGTCCATCTCGCCCAGATCGTCGCCGTCGAACGGATGGCGCACTTCCGGCCGCCAGCCGGCGGCGGACAGATGCGCAAACACCCGGTCGTCGTCCGGGTCGTGCCCGTGGCGGATCAGAACGGCGCGGGGGGCGTCGGTCATGGCGGCGAGTCTCCTTGGCAACGGGGCCGAAGCTAGGCCTCGCCGCCCGCCCCGTCCATGCGGCGCGCGATCAGCCCGCGCAACGCCGCGCGCAGGGCCTCGGCCTCTCCGGCGGGCAGGGCGCCGAGCAGCCGCGCCTCATGCGCCCGCGCCTTGGGGATCAGCACTGCGGCCTGCGCGCGCCCCGCCTCGGTCAGGCCCAGCCGCACGCGCCGCCGGTCGCCGCCGCGGCCCAGCCGCCGCACCCAGCCGGCCGCGGCCATGCGGTCCAGCAGCTTGGTCATCGTGGGCTGCTTCATCAGGCCCGCCTCCGCCAGCGCGCCGACCGACGCCTCCCCGGTCCACAGCACCGCCAGAACGCGCCACTCCCCCACGCTGACCCCCTCCGCCGCCAGCTCCGCGTGGAATTCCGCGCTGGCGAGTTCCGACGCCTTGGCCAGCAGATAGAGGGTGTAATCCTCATGAAAGCCCGCCGTTTCCGCCGGCGCGGCCTCGGTCTTTTCGCCCAGGGGTCGATTCATCGCTTGACCTCGATACATGAATTTTCATGTAATGCCTCGACCCACGAGGCGAAGCAAGCGCGAAGGGAGGCGTCATGCTGGTCGACCGGATCGAGGCGCGATGGCTGAGCGCGTTTCAGAACGTGCTTGAGCTGTGCGCGCTAAGCGCCTCCGAACAATGCGTGATCCTGTCGGAAACGCAGAGCCGGCCGCTCAACGTCCACCTCGCCGAACTCGCCGCCCAATCCTTCGGCGCCACCGTCTCGCACGTGGTCGTGCCGACCCCGGCGCAGACGGCGCCGGTCCCCGTCCGCTCCACCGGCGCCTCTCAGGCCCTGCGCGGCCAGGCGGCGGCGCTGGAGGCGCTGAAGGCCGCCGACATCGTCCTCGACTGCACCGTCGAGGGGCTGCTGCACGCGCCCGAACTGCCGCAGATCCTCAAGGCCGGAACCCGCGTGCAGATGATCTCCAACGAACATCCCGACGCGCTCGAACGTCTCTCGCCCGACCCCGCCATGAAGGACAAGGTGAGAGCGGCCGTGAAGGTCTGCCGCGAAGCCACGGAAATGACGGTGAAATCCGCCGCCGGCACCGACCTGCGCGTGGGCATGGAGGGCGCCGCCTCCGCCGGCGTCTGGGGCTGGACCGACCGGCCCGGCACCATCGCCCATTGGCCCGGCGGCGTGGTGGTCTCCTTCCCCAAGGCCGGGGCCATGAACGGCACGCTGGTCCTCGACGCCGGCGACGTGAACCTGACCTTCAAGCGCTACCTCGAAAGCCCCGTGACCCTGACCCTGAAGGACGACTATGTCGTTGATATCGCAGGGACCGGCACGGAGGCGGAGCTGATGCGCCGCTACCTCGCCGCCTGGGGCGACCGCGAGGCCTACGCCCTCAGCCACGTGGGCTGGGGCCTCGAACCCCGCGCCCGCTACGAGGCGCTGACGATGTACGACCAGCGCGACACCAACTGCACGGAACTGCGCTGCTACGCCGGCAACTTCCTGTTCTCCACCGGCGCCAACGAGTTCGCCGGCCGCTTCACCGAAGGGCATTTCGACCTGCCGGTCCGGGGCTGCGACATCGCCCTCGACGGCAAGCTGGTGGTCGAGAAAGGCGAGGTGGTTCAATGACCTCCCCGGTGATCTTCCTGCACGGCATCGGCGCGGGCGCCGACGGCTATCAATGGCTGCAACCGCTGGTCCCGGACAGCGAGGCGCTCGACATGCCCGGCTTCGGCGAGGAGCCGTGGCGGCGGCCGGCCACCTGGGAAACCCTCGCCGACTGGCTGCACGGCAAGCTGGCGGGCAAGCCGCCCGCGATCCTCTTCGGCCACAGCTTCGGCGGGATGCTGGCGCTGGAGATGGCGATCCGCCACCCGGACGACGTCGCCGGCATCGTCAACTGCGCCTCCACCCCCGCCTTCGGGGGCCGCGACGACAGCTTCAAGCAGCAGTTCCTCAAGGCGCGGCTCGATCCGCTCGACAAGGGCAAGACGATGCTGGACGTGGGCCGGGGCTCCGCCGCCATGGCCGCGCCGGGCACGGACCCCGACCGGCTGGAGGCCTTCGCCCAGTCCATGGGCCGCGTCCCGCAGGCGGTGTTCCGCGACATCCTCGAATGCCTGACCACCTTCAACCGCCGCGACGACCTCGGCGCGGTGAAGATCCCCGTCGCCTGCATCAGCGGCGCCGCGGATCAGGCCGCTCCCGCCAAGACCGTCAAACGCATGCATGACGCGCTGCCCGACAGCGAGCTGACCGAGCTCGACTGCGGCCACCTCATCCCCCTTGAAGACCCCGAAGCCTGCGCGGCCGTCATCGCCCGCCTGCGCCAGCGATTGGAGAGCGCCCCATGAACAAGCCCATGACCCCGGCCGACGCCGCCGCCGCCGAGGCGCTGACCCGGACGCTGCTGCAGGATGCGCCGATCTTCGATCCCGACGGCTTTCGCCTGACCGACGCGGAGCGGGAGTTCACCGCCCGCGCCCGCCGCTTCGGCGCCGAGACCCTGGCCGGCCGCGCCGACCGCTGGGACCGCGAGGCGATCTTCCCGACCGACAACTACCGGGACATGCACGCGCAAGGCTTCCTCGGCGTCTGCGTGCCGAAGGAGAACGGCGGATGGGGCGCCGATTATCGCGCCTACATGCTGACGGCGGCCGAGATGGGCCGCTATTGCGGCGCCACCGCGCTGACCTGGAACATGCATGTCTGCTCCACTCTCTGGACCGGCCCGCTTTCGGACGATCTGGAGATGACGGCGGAGGAGCGCGAGGCGCACATGGCCCGCCGCGCCGGGCACTACCGCCGCATCGTCGAGGACGGGGCGATCTACTCCCAACCCTTCAGCGAGGGCGGCGCGGCGGCGGCCGGCGTCGTCCCGTTCAGCACCAAGGCCACCCCGGTCGAGGGCGGCTGGCGCATCAACGGCAAGAAGATCTTCGCCAGCCTCTCCGGCCACGCGGACTGCTACGGCATCCTTTGCGGCGAGGTGCAGGAGGGCGCGAAACCCAGCCGCAAGGACACCATGTACGTGGCCGTCGACGCCAAGTCGGAGGGCGTGAAGGTGGTCGGCGAATGGGATCCGCTGGGCATGCGCGGCACCGTCTCGCGCACGCTGCTGTTCGAGGACGTGTTCGTGCCGCACGAGGCCGCCCTGATGCCGCGCGGCGTCTATTACCAGGCCGCCACGCGCTGGCCGCACATGTTCATGACGCTCAGCCCCACGTATATGGGCATCGCCCAGGCCGCCTACGATTTCACCGTGCGCTACCTGCGCGGCGAGGCGCCCGGCTGCGGCCCGGTCAAGCGGCGCATGTATCCGACCAAGCAGCTCGCCGTGGCCGAGATGCGCGTGAAGCTGGAGCAGGCCAAATGCCTGTGGTTCCAGGCCATCACCGACGCGCGGCCGGACCCG
>JBCBYE010000456.1:0-4085 GCA_039816075.1 Pseudomonadota bacterium
CGCGCCGAAGATCGACTACAAGGACGTCAAGCTGCTGCAGCGCTACATCTCGGAGCGCGGCAAGATCGTGCCGTCCCGCATCACCGCCGTTTCGGCCAAGAAGCAGCGAGAGCTGGCCCGCGCCATCAAGCGCGCCCGCTATCTCGGCCTGCTTCCCTACGCCATCAAGTGAGGAGCTGAGCCATGGATGTCGTTCTGCTCGAACGCGTGGCCAAGCTCGGCCAGATGGGCGACGTGGTCGCGGTCAAGCCCGGCTACGCGCGCAACTACCTGCTGCCCCAGAAGAAGGCGCTGCGGGCCACCAAGGCCAACATCGCCCAGTTCGAAGCGCAGCGCGCGCAGCTGGAGGCGCGCAACCTGGAGGCCAAGTCCGATGCCGAGCGCGCGGCGGCCGAAATCGACGGGCAGCAGTTCGTCGTGATCCGCTCCGCCTCGGACGCCGGGGCGCTCTACGGGTCCGTCACGCCGCGCGACGCGGCCGACGCGGCGACCGAGGGCGGCTTTTCCGTCGACCGCAAGCAGGTGCAGATCGAGCGCCCGGTCAAGGAGCTGGGCCTGCATGACTTCCGCGTGATCCTGCATCCGGAGGTCGAGGCGACGATCACCATCAACGTGGCCCGGTCCGTCGAAGAGGCGGAGCTTCAGGCCTCGGGCAAGTCGATCCAGGACCTGCGCGACGAAGAGGATGCCGAGGCCGATTTCGACATCGCCGAGCTCTTCGACGACGTGGGCGGCGCGGCCTCGGAGGACGGGGACGACCCGCGCCCCGAGGGCGGCGACGGCATGATGGACGATCCCCGCGGCGCCGAGGGCGAGGACGAGGGTCCCACGACCCTCTGACCGCCGGCCTTGCAGGCATGCCGCCCTGCGACGGCCGGGCGTCATGGACGAACCGCAGAAAGCCCCCGGCCGCGAGGTCGGGGGCTTTTTCATGGCGCGCCTCGCCGCAGCCTCGCCGGAGCCTCGCCTGCGCCGCGGCGCGCCTGCGGAGACGGACGGCCCCGCCGCCGCTTCTGCTCGCGGGCGGGGCGGTGTAGCGTGCGGTTCATGACATTGAACGGTTCGAGCCGTGCGGCGGTTTTCGCCGCCGCCCTGTCAGCGCTGGCGCTCGCCGGCGCCGGGGTCGCGCAGGCCCAGCTGCGCGGCGGCGAGGCGCCGTCTCTGCGGCCCGCCGCGCCCGCGCCCCCGCTCATCGGTCTGTCCGGCCCCGCCGAAACCGTGGAGGACGCCTTCGACGCCGGTCGCGCCTGGGAGGATTGCGGGTTCGGCGACGCCGAGGCCTGCAACGAGCTGGGCTGGCGCCATGAATTCGGCCGAGGCGTCCCGCAGGACATGGACCTCGCCGTGGCGCTGTATCGGCGCGCCTGCGACGGGGGCGACGGGATCGCCTGCTCCAACCTCGGCTACCTCTATTCCGAAGGTCAGGGCGTGCCGCTGGACCATGCGCAGGCCAACCGGCTGCTGGACCTCGCCTGCCTGCGCCGCTCCGAACGCGGCTGCGCGCTGCTCGGCTACCAGACCTACCATGGCCACGGGGCGCGCGCGGACCTGGACGAGGCGGCGCGCCTTTACGATCTGGCCTGCGATCTCGGCTCGTCCCATGGCTGCCGCAACCTCGGCCGGATGCGCCTTGACGGCGAGGGCGGGGCGGCAGATCCGCAGGAGGCCGCGCGCCTGTTCGCCCTGGCCTGCGACCGGGGCCTCGCCCTGGGCTGCATCGACCTCGGCCACGCGGCCTATCTGGGCCGCGGCCTGCCCGAGGATCACGCCCGCGCCGCCGCGCTCTACGCCGGCGCCTGCGCGGACGGCGTCGCGGAGGCCTGCTTTTCCAGCGGCGTGATGCTGCACTACGGCCAGGGACGAGCGGCGGACCTGGCGGCGGCCCGCGCGGCCTATGCGCAGGGCTGCGAGGGCGGCTCGGCCGATGCCTGCCACAATCTGGGCGTCCTGCACCGCGATGGCGAAGGCGGCGCGCAGGACCTGGGCGAGGCGGCGCGCCTTTTGGCCCTGGCCTGCGACGGCGGCGTCGCCTTGGGATGCTGGAACCTCGCCGCGCTTTGGAGCGCCGGGCGGGCGGGCGCGCCGGCCGACCCCGCCCGCGCCGCCGGCCACCGGCGCCGCGCCTGCGGGCTCGGGCTTTCCCTGGCCTGCGTCACGCTGGCCGAGGCGCTGCGGGACGACGGCGTCCCGGCGGACCCCGACGAGAGCCCGCTGTCGCTGCTGGAGACGGCCTGCGACATGGACGAGACGACCTGCTTTCATCTGGGCCTGCACCTAGACGACCATGCAGAGGGTCCGGCCGATCTGCGCCGGGCGCGCGAGATCTACGGCAAGGCCTGCGAGGGCGGCTCCGCCGCGTCCTGCAACAATCTGGGCGTGATGCATTCCATGGGGCGCGGGGCGCCCGCCTCGCAGGCCGAGGCGCTGCCGCTCTTCGACCGCGCCTGCGAGGGCGGGGATGATTTCGGCTGCGCCAACCTGGCGAACATGCACCGCCACGGCCGCGCCACGCCGGTCGACGCGGCCGCCGCCGAGGCGCTGCTGCAAGACGCCTGCGACCGCGGCCACGCGCCCGCCTGCGAGGATCTGGCCGATCTGCTGATGGAGGCGTTCTGGCTGTTCCGCGAGACCGACCGCGCCCGCGCCCTCTACGCCGTCGCCTGCGAGGCGGAGATCGAGACCGCCTGCGCCGTCCTGACCCGCCTGAACGACCGCCCGCGCCGCCGCGACTGAGTTGCGGACGGGGTCGAGGGCGGGGGCGGATCGGCCGGCGCGGCGGGCGCAGGCGCGGCGCTTGCCCGGCCGCCGGGTCGAGGCGATAGTTCCGGGGACACGGCATTGGACGCGGCGCATGGTTGAACTGCTGAACGCGATTTCGGATGCGCTGGCCGGCGCCGGCACGCCGCTGGGCTTCGCGGCGCTGATGTTCTTCGCGACGATCGGCCTCGGCGTGTTCCTAAACGGCGATCAGCGCACCTATCTGGGGCTGTGGCTGTCCGGCGAGTTTTCGCGCGGGGAGTGGGCCAGAAGCTTCAACGCCTTCTTCGACACGGTGTTCGGCGCGAACCCGCTTTCGCTCCGCTTCCTCGCGGCCTCCGCCGCGGTGTCGCTGCTGGCGACCTGGGCCATCTGGGAGCTGCTGGGCGGGCTCGGGGTGCTGGGCGGGCGCATGCAGGCGCTGCCCATCGCCTCGGTCCTGCTCGCGGCGCTGCTGGTGAACGTCGCGGCCGACTACGTCTCGCTGATCGAAACGCGCTGGCTGCTGCGGCGGCTGGAGGGGTGGACCTCGACCTGGGCGCAGGCGGCGGGGCTGGCGGCGGACGCGCTGTTCACCGCGGCGATCATCCTGATCGCGCTGGCCGCCTATGACGCGCTGCTGCCGCTGCTGCCGGCGGGGCTGACGCCGGAGGGGGCGGAGGCCGGATCCTTTCGACCGTCGGAGATCGTGGGCGCGTTCTCGTTCTACACGGTGCTGTTCTATTCGACCTTCGCCACCAGCGTGTGGAGCTGGCTGTTCGTCCTGTCCGCCGCGCTGCTGCGGGGGCTGGGCCGGCTGCGGCCGGAACGCTGGACGGTGGTGAACGAACGCCCGGTGCTGATCCTGGCGACGGTGGTGTTCGGCGTCGCCTGGATCGGGGCGCAGGGCGCCGGCGCCGTGCTGGCCCGCGGCGCGGATGGCGTGAGCCTGGCGGATCGGGGCCTGTGCCGCGTCTTCCGCGACGAGATCTGCCTGCGGCTCGGCGATCTGACGGAAAACGAGCAGGCCCGGCTCGACCTGCTGCTCGACGCCTGCGCCGGCGGCGTCACGACCGAGTGCCTCTGGCGCGGCGTCCCGACCTGGGAAGGCACGCCGGAAGAGGCTGCAAGGCTGTTCGCCGCCGATTGCGCGGGCGGCAACGCCGGCGGCTGCACCAATCTCGGCGTTCTCCACCAACAAGGCCGCGGCATGGACCAGGACTTCGCCGAGGCCGCGCGGCTCTATCGGCAGGGCTGCGACGGCGGCGACGCCCGCGGCTGCAGCAATCTCGGCGTTCTCCACCACCAAGGCCTCGGCATGGACCCGGACCTCGCCGAGGCCGCGCGGC
>JBCBYE010000485.1:0-3885 GCA_039816075.1 Pseudomonadota bacterium
GGCACGGACGTGGCGGGGGCCTTCGTGGGCGGCTGTCCGACGCTGCCGGTGCGCGCGGGCGAGATGCAGTGCCGCTGGCTGGGCATGGCGGTGGAGGCCTGGGACGAGGCCGGTCGGCCGCTGGAGGATGCGGTGGGAGAGCTGGTCTGCGTGCAGCCCTCGCCGGCCATGCCGCTTTACTTCTGGGGCGACGACGACGGCTCGCGCCTGCGCGACAGCTATTTCGACGTGTTTCCAGGCGTTTGGCGGCATGGCGACTGGATCCGCATCGCGCCGTCGGGCGGCTCGGTCATTTATGGCCGCTCGGACGCGACGATCAATCGGCGCGGCCTGCGACTGGGATCGTCGGAGATCTATCGGGCGGTGGAGGGCCTCGACGAGGTGGTCGACAGCCTGGTCGTGGACCTCGAATTTCTGGGCCGCGACAGCTTCATGCCCCTCTTCGTGGTGATGCGCGAGGGGCACGCGCTGGACGAGGCCATGCGCGAGCGCATCAAGGGCGCGATCCGCGAGGCGGTTTCGGCCCGCTTCCTGCCCGACGAGATCGTGGAGATCGCCGAGGTGCCGCGAACCCTGTCGGGCAAGAAGCTGGAAGTGCCGGTGAAGAAGCTGTTGCTGGGCGCCGATCCCGCCAAGGCGGTGAACCGGGATTCCATGGCGAATCCAACGTCTTTCGACGCGTTCCTCGACTATGCCGCGAAGCGGGCGGGCTGAGGGCTCAATCGAGCCAATCCATCCCGCCATCCTCGATCGTTTTCAGAAAGAATGTCTCGATTTCAGCCGCTTCGCGCTTGTTCTTGGCAACATCGTCGAAGCGCAGGCGGGTCTTGTCGCCTTGGGCGGTCGGTTCGTCGAAGATGAGCACCGCCGCCTTCTTCGAGACTGCGAAGGCGACCGAGACCCGCTGCTGCTGGCCGCCGGAAAGGCCGGTGAAGCTCAGGTCGTCCTGGCCGAGGCGGAAGTCTCGGATCACGTGGTTGCCGCCGCCGGAGAAAAGCGAGACGATGAAGTCATCGCGGCCCTTGCCGCCGATGGCGGTGGTCCGGCCCTGCTCCAGGAACAGATCGTCGTTTCCTTTGCCGGCGTTCAGCAGATCTTTACCAAGACCTGCGAAAAGGTCGTCGTCGCCGGCTTGGCCGAAGACGCGGTCGTTGCCCTCTTCGCCGTCCAACTTGTCGTTGCCGGTTCCGCCGCGCAGAACGTCGCTGCCGGCGCCGCCTTTGCCGTTGTCGTTTCCTTTTCCGCAGACCAGCACGTCGTTCCCGCCGCCGCCATCGAGATCGTCGTTCCCCTTTCCGCCATCCAGCTTGTCCTTCTTGTTGCGGCCCCTGAGCGTATCGTCGCCGCCGAAGCCCTTGAGCGTGCCGCCGTCGTTGCTCGCCGTCAGCGTGTTGTCGCCGCCCTTGCGGCCGGGACGGATGACGACGTTCGCCGTGCTCTGCTGTCCGGCTTCGTCCGAGGCGGTGTAGCGGAACTCCGCCCGGTCGGCGTTGGAGAAGGTCTCGTTCGGCGAGATGTAGGTGAACTTGCCGTCGGGCCTGACGATGATCCGGCCCCCGTCGGGCAGGTCGTTTTTCACCACGTCGCCCGGAAAACTGAGGAAGATCCGTTCGTTGGTCCCCTGGGCGGCGGAGAAGACGAAAAGGTCGTCGCCGTCGTCCCGACCCGCGCCGTTATCGGCGAAGAGATTGCCCTTCAGCCGCGCCCGGCCGCCGCCGCCTCCCCCGCCGCTTGGGGGCGGGGGCGTTTCGATGCGGTCGTCGGGCGTGACCGGGGGCGGGGGCGTGTCGTTGGGCGCCGCATCGTCGTCCAGGATCGCGCCTTCGACCACGCCGTCGTCGAAGGTCGTGCCCGGGCTGGCGGAGACGATGCGCGCGCCGTAGGTCTCCCGCCCCTCCACGGCGTCGTCGTTCACGTAGGGGATCAGAACGCCCGCGCTCTCCTGCCCCGGCAGAATGACGTACTGGGCGGTGAGGCTCGCGAGATCCTTCGCCTCGGCGGTGAAGCCGTTCACGATGATCTCGATCGTGCCGGTGATCGCCGCTTCGGCGATCTCATCGAGAACGACGGAGAAGACCCCGCCGGTGAACGACCCCTCGGACGCAACGGGTTCGACGGCGCGCAAAAAGACGTCTGGCATGTCCCTTCCCCTGATCGATTGTCGTTAAAACACAGTCAATCAGGGTGAACGTGAGCTGATCGTGACTCGGATCAGGCGAGGAACTCTATCGCGTCCGCCAGGCGGTTGGCCGCCGCGCCCTTGTCCACGAGGACCAGAATCCAGTCCGCGCCGCCGCCGGAGCCGTCGTCCCAGCGCAGCGTCGCCTTGCCCTTGCGCAGGGTGGTGGAGAGGTCGCCTTCGCCCTGGCCGAGGATCGCCACGGCGTCGCGGCGCACGTCGAAATCGGCGACGCGGTCGCGGCCCAGCCCCTCGGGGTCGAAGATCAGCACGTCGCGGCCGCCGCCGGTGAAGATGACGTCGGCGCCGGCGCCGGCGCGGATTTCATCGTCGCCGGCGCCCGCCTCGATCCGGTCGCGGCCGGCGCCGCCGAAGATCAGGTCGTCCGCGGCGCCGCCGAACAGGCGGTCGGCCCCGTCGCCCCCGCGCAGGATGTCGGCGCCCGCCGCCCCGTCGAGCGTGTCGGCGCCCAGACCGCCGGAGAGGCGGTCGGCCCCGGCGCCGCCGGCGAGATCGTCGTCGCCGTCGCCGCCATGGAGCGCGTCGTCCTCCGCCCCGCCGTCGAGCCCGTCGTCGCCGTCGCCGCCCCAAAGACGGTCCTGACCGTCGCCGCCTTGCAGGAGGTCCGCGCCCTCGCCGCCGCGCAGCAGGTCGTCGCCGTCGCCCCCGATCAGCGTGTCGTCGCCGAGACCGCCCAGGGCGACGTCGTCGGCCGCGGCGCCGTCGAGCGTGTCGACGCCGTCGCCGCCGCGCAGCAGGTCCGCGTCGCCGCCGCCGGCGACCGCATCGTCGCCCGCGCCGCCGAAGAGGGCGCCGGCGCCGGCGCCGCCCTCGATCACGTCGTCGCCCTCGGCGCCGCGGATCAGGTCCGCGCCGTCGCCGCCGCGCAGGGTGTCGTTTTCGGCGCCGCCGCCGAGCAGATCGTCCCCGGCGTCGCCGATCAGCAGGTCGTCGCCGGCGCCGCCGAAGAGGGTGTCGTCCTCGGTCCCGCCCTGCAGATCGTCGGCGCCGCCGGCGCCGCGCAGCAGGTCCCGGCCGGCCTCGCCCAGGGCCGTGTCGTCGCCCTCGCCGCCCTCGATGAGGTCGGCGCCCGCGCCGCCGTCGAGCTGATCGGCCCCGTCGGCGCCGCGCAGGATGTCGGCGCCGAGGCCGCCGCGCAGAGTGTCGCCGTCGGCGCCGCCGCCCAGAAGGTCGTCGCCGTCCTCGCCGATCAGCAGGTCGGCGCCGTCGCCGCCGAACAGCGTGTCGTCCTCGGTCCCGCCGCGCAGGGCGTCGGCCCCGGCCCCGCCGCGCAGCAGGTCCTCGCCCGCATCGCCCGAGGCGTCGTCGGCGCCGGCGCCGCCCTCGATCAGGTCGGCGCCGGCGCCGCCGGAGATCGCGTCGCCCTCGGTTCCGCCGAAAAGCGCGTCGTCGGCGGCGCCGCCGAACAGCGTGTCGGCGCCGGCGTCGCCGTCGAGACGGTCGGCCTCGGCGCCGCCGGTCAGCGCGTCGTCCTCGGTCCCGCCATAGAGGAGGTCGGCGCCCGCCGCGCCGTCGAGCGTGTCGCGCCCGCCGTCGCCGAAGAGGCTGTCGTCGGCGTCGCCGCCCGCCAGCGTGTCGTCGAGGCTCGCGCCGCTCGCGATGTCGTTGGCGGTGCTGAAGAAGTAATCCTGGGTGGCCGTGGCGACGGCCAAGTCGCCCAGGTTGGCCGCGTCCGGTGTGAGCAA
>JBCBYE010000759.1:0-2060 GCA_039816075.1 Pseudomonadota bacterium
ATCGCCGGTTGGAAAGAGGAGCCCAGCCGCAGGGGCATCGGAAGGTCCCGTCCCATGCGGCGACAACGCGACTTCGCTTGTCGATCGGCTGGTGTTCGCGCCGACCAAGTGCGCTGCGGGGCGCATCACAGGGACAGAGGTTTGCGGGTCGTGAGCGTGAATCCCACCCAGAAGGCCGCGACCCTGCGGACTCGGAACGTCAGAGCTTCCTTCGGCGCTCGGCGTCTGCATCGCGTGTCGCGCACCACGTCCCGGTCGGTGGACGGGGGGGGCCAGAGATTGCGCGGCGAGCGTTCGTGAGCCGCGAGGCCGCCTTCTCAGATCTGCAGAACGACCCAGCGAAAGTGGGCGGAAACCTGGGCTTCGCTGGCTTCGACTTGACCAAAACCGGTTCTCGCCTCGACCTGCGCTCGCGGTCCGGAACCCCGCTGCCAAGTCTTCGCGCCTTCGTCGTGGTCCCCGCCAAGCAGAACCGATGAGGCCGATTCGGCTCAGGCTTCCCGAGGCCGCGGTGGGCGTCGGAGTCCATGTGGCCGGCGCGCGCCTGGACAACGGGCGGAAAGCAGGCGCCGTTTTTTTCGGCGTCAGGTCAAACACTTGCCGAAAAAACAGTCGCCTGCCGGCTGCATCTTCGTCAACTGCCCGCCAGGATGGCATTTCGGCTTTGCCTCAAAGTAAACGGGGCTTAGCGTTTTCCCCGCAAAGAACCGCGCGGCGCGCACCGCCAAAGGTTCGCGTTCCATCTCTCGGACAGGAAACAGGGGTCGCGACAATGAAGAACATCAGGTCGATTCTCGCTGCGGCGGGTCTCGCGCTCGCCGCCACGGCCACGGCCATGCCGGCCGCCGCGCAGATCCAGGGCGGGACCATGGTGATGGTCACGCAGCCGGAGCCGCCGAACCTCGCCAGCTATCTCTCCACCTCCGGCCCGATCGGCCAGGTGGTGACCAAGGTCTACGAAGGCCTGATCGATCTGGGCGACGGGTTCGAGATCAAGCCCTCGCTCGCCAAGTCCTGGGACGTCTCCGAAGACGGGCTGACGATCACCTTCAACCTGCAGGAAGGCGTGACCTGGCACGATGGAGAGGCCTTCACCTCCGCCGACGTGCAGCATTCGATAATGAACGTCCTGCGCGAGGTGCACCCGCGCAACGGCGCGACGCTGAGCGTGGTCGAAGCGGTGGAGACGCCGGACGATCTGACCGCGGTCTTCAAGCTGTCGCAGCCGGCGCCCTATCTGATGGTCGCGCTCAACGGCTATGAGAGCCCGATCGTGGCCGAGCATGTCTTCGCCGGCACCGATCCGCGGGAGAACCCGACCGCCAACGAACCCATCGGCACCGGGCCGTTCAAGTTCGTTGAATGGCAGAAGGGCCAGTATGTGCGCCTCGACCGCAACGAGGACTACTGGCAGGACGGCAAGCCCTATCTCGACCGCGTCGTGGTGCGCTTCATCGCCGATGCCGCCACCCGCACCGCGGCGATGGAGAACGGGGAGTTGCATTTCGGCGCCTTCGGCGCGATCCCCAACATCGACGTGCCGCGGCTGGAAGAGCTCGACACCATCGAAGTGACCACCAAGGGCTACGCGTATTTCGCGCCGACCATGCAGCTGCAGTTCAACGTCGAGGTGGAGCCCTTCAACGATCCCGCCGTCCGCCAGGCCATCGCCTACGCCATGGACCGGGAATTCGTGATCGAGAACGTCTGGTTCGGCTACGGCAAGGCCGCGACGGGTCCGATCAGCTCCAACTTCGAGGCGACCGGCCTCTACACCGCCGATGTCACCGACTACATGAGCGGCGGCGTCGACAAGGCGAACGAGATCCTCGACGCGGCGGGCTATGAGCGCGACGCGAACGGCGTGCGCTTCACCATGGTCCACGACCTGACGCCCTATGGCGAGGACTGGCGGCGCTTCGGCGAGTATGTGCGCCAGAAGCTCTCGCAGATCGGCATCGAAGCGGATCTGCGCTACGAGGACGTGGCGACCTGGCTGAAGCGGCTCTACACCGCCGATGTCACCGACTACATGAGCGGCGGCGTCGACAAGGCGAACG
>JBCBYE010000849.1:0-1605 GCA_039816075.1 Pseudomonadota bacterium
CCGGGCCGCGGCGGCCGTCACTGGACCCGCGGCGAGGCCGTGCGCGACCCTCTGTTCCGCGCCGCGCTGCCGGCGGTGCTGGCGCCGCCCAGCTTCGGCACGGCTTTCATCTTCCACCAGGTGCACCTGACGGAGATCAAGGGTTGGGCGCTGAGCGAGTTCGCGGCCCTGTTCGCCCTCTACGTCGCCACGTCCATTCCGGCCAGCTTCGCCGCCGGCTGGGCGGCGGACCGCTTCGGCGCGGCGCGCATGCTGCCGCTATGGCCGTGCCTGCTCGCCGCCGGGCTGACCGTCGCGGCGCTCGCGCAGGCGTTCTGGGCCGGGGCCGTCGCCATGGCCCTGCTCGGGGCCATGCAGGGCTTCGGCTCCGCCGTCTCCGGCGCCTTCTGGCCCGAGGTCTACGGCACGCGGCACCTGGGCGCGATCCGCTCCGTCGCCACGTCCTCCATGGTCTTCGGCACGGCGCTGGGGCCCGGCGTCTCGGGCCTGCTGCTGGATGTCGAGGTGGGGTTCGAGGCGCAGCTGATCGGCATGGCCGCCCTCTCGCTCGCCGCCGCCGTCAACTTCGCGCTGGCCGAACGGCGGCTTCAGCCCGCCCGGTGACGCGACACCGGCAGGCGCGGGGGCGAGGACACGAACGCCCCGGGCTCGTTCACCAGGTCCTGCGTCACGCGGCGCACGATCTCCGCCTGCGCCAGCCGCCGCCCCTCGCGCGCGTAGAACGAGCCCTTCACCTGGATCGTCTCCGCCAGCGCCGTCACGAAATCCTCGGCTAGGCTCGCATCCACCGGCTCCGGCGCCTCCCAGAACGCGCTCAGCGGCCCCTGATGCGTCAGGCCGGCCATGTCGAAGATCGCCTCGCCCAGCGCCAGCACCGGCGTGCCCGCGCGGATCGCATGCAGTCCCACGGTGGAATTGGCCATCAGCACGCCGTCCGCATGGCGGATCAGCACGTCGAGCCGCCCGCCGTCGATCACCGTCGTGCGCCGCAGCACCCCGTGCCGCCGCGCCGCCGACTGGATCACCGCCGGCCAATCCTCGATCCCGTTGTCCAGCGGATGCAGCTTGAAGATCAGCCGCCGCTCCCGCGCCGCGTGGCGGGCGAAGCTGGCGACGATCTCCTCCACCATCTCGCCCAGGCCCGCATAGGGGGCGTTGTCGCGGATCTGGTAGTCGGACTGCAGCTGCATCGCCACGAGCGCGTAGCGGAACTCGCGCGCCTCGGCGCGCTGGGTCACGCGCTCCGCCTCCTCCGCTTCGGCCCGGCCGCGCAGCAGGCGCGGGATCCAGCCGGGATAATCCAGCAGCGGGTGATACGGCTTGTCCATCCGGTAGAGCGGATACATCAGCCCCAGCAGGGCGTTGGCGAGATTGAAGGCGATGTCCGACGTCGCCTCCTGCAGGAAGCTGTGGGGAAAGCGTGCATCCAGAGGCGGCCCCGCCTGGGCCTGCGCCGCGATGGCGCGCACCCGCTCCGGCATGTCCGGAAAGTGCGAATAGGCGCCCATTCCGCGCCGCTCCAGCGTCAGCCAATCCGGCCGCAGATAGCCGAACTCCACCGCATGGCAGGGAATGCCGAGCCGGTCCGCCGCCTCCGCCGCCGCC
>JBCBYE010000526.1:0-3565 GCA_039816075.1 Pseudomonadota bacterium
GAGTCGCCGAAAGCCTCAAGGCCAAGCCGCGCTCCGCGCGGTCGCTGCGCCTTCGGCTGGCGAGCCTTGACCCTTTCGACGACTCGCCTTCGTGCCTGAGGGCGGCGCCGGGGGGGAGGGGGCTTGCGGTGGACGTCGCGCCTCCGCCCGCTGGGGCGAGACGTGCGGTGGACGCCGCGCCTCTGCCCGCTGGGGGGAGACTTGCGGTAGACGTCGCGGCTGCGCCCGATCGGGACGGGCGCGTGTGGCGGGCGCTGCGGCGCCTTGCGCTGGAAAGGGGAGGAAGGCGGCGGGCGACGCGCCTCATTCCGCGGCCGACCCGCCCCGGACTTGATCCGGGGCCTCCTTCGGCGGCCGCCTGGCGCGACGGCGTGGCGGGGCGGCGCCGGACGCGTCGCCCGCATCGCGGTGCGGAGCGAGGCTGGACGCGGCGCCGGGTCAGTAGGCGAGCGGCGCGCCGTCGAAGGATTCGAAGACGCCGGTGGTCTCGGGGCCCAGGGCGTCGAAGCGCGCCAGCAGGCCGGCGGCGCTTTGCTCGACCGAGATGTCGGCGGCCTGGCTGCCCATGTCCGTGCGCACCCAGCCGGGATGATAGGCGCCGACCGACACGCCGCGATCGGCGAGGTCCAGCGCCAGGTTCGTGGCCAGGTTCGTCGCCGCCGCCTTGGAGGCGCGGTAGATGTAGGAGCCCCCGGAGCGCGAGGCGGTATTTGAACCCATGCGCGAGCTGATCACCGCGATGCGCCCGCCCGGCGCGCGGATCAGCGGCAGCAACGCCTCAACCGTCAGGAACACGCCCGCCACGTTGGCGGCGAAGGTGCGCGCCCAGGCGTCGGCGGGGAAGGCGGTTTCGCCGATCCTGCCTCGGCCCTCGTAGATGCCGGCGTTGCAGACCAGCAGATCGAGCGGCGGCGCGTCGGCGAGGCTGCGGGCGAGACCCGCAAGCGCCGCCGCGTCGGTCACGTCTGCCACGCGCCGCTCCGCCCCGGCGGGGACCGCGGCGCCGAAATGGCGGACCACGGCGACGACCTCGTCGCCGCGGGCGACGGCCTGGGCCGCCATCTCGGCCCCGATGCCGCGGGAGGCGCCGGTGATGAGCATGCGCATGGGAATCGTCTCCTGACGAGGGTCGGGCCGGGCGCGGCCGCCGGGGCCGGCGGGGCGCCGGCGAACGGGGGGCGCCGGCGAACGGGGGGCGCCGACGAAGAGAGGACGCCGATGGGGCGCCGGCGACGGGGCCGGCGATGGGGCGGGCGATGGGGCGGGCCTCAGATGCGCTGGTCGTACTCGCCCACCGAGGGTTCGGTGCGGATGACGGCGTCGAGATCCTCGAAGATCGCGCGCACCTCCGCCTCGCTCTCGGGGCTTTCGATCACCACGACCAGGTTGGGCGTGTTGGAGGAGGCGCGCACCAGGCCCCAGGCGCCGTTGTCGAGCATCACGCGGGCGCCGTTGACGGTCACCACGCTGTCGATGGGACGGCCGCCGAGCGTGCCGCCGTCTTCGCCGCGCTGGACGAGCTGCGCCTGCAGACGCTCGATCACCGCGTATTTCTCGGTGTCCGGGCAGAAGGGCGACATGGTCGGCGTCGAGTAGGTCTTGGGCAGCGCCTTGCGCATGTCGGACATCTTCATGTCCGGGTTGCGGTCCATCATGCGGCAGAT
This sequence comes from Pseudomonadota bacterium, assembly GCA_039816075.1. GTDB lineage: Bacteria > Pseudomonadota > Alphaproteobacteria > Rhodobacterales > Rhodobacteraceae > Albimonas. Next base: position 1,665 of record JBCBYE010000526.1, read on the forward strand.
CTCCACCGCCACGCGCATGCCGTCGTCGTAGCCGCGGCCCACCGGTTCGGCCAGGAAGTAGTGGCCGGACTTCTCGAAGCCGGCGAGCGCGCCCAGCTCCGCCACGCGGCGCTTGATGTGCGAATGGCCGGTCTTCCAGTAGTCGGCCTTGGCGCCGGCGGCCTTGAGCTCGGGGTCCGAGGCGAAGAGGCCCGTGGACTTGACGTCGGCCACGAAGGTCGCGCCGGGGTGCAGCTTGACCAGGTCGCGGGCCATGATGACGCCGACCTTGTCGGCGAAGATCTCCTCGCCCTCGTCGTCCACCACGCCGCAGCGGTCGCCGTCGCCATCGAAGCCCAGCGCGAGGTCGGCGCCCGAGGCCTTGAGCGTGGCGGCCATGTCGTGGAGCATCTCCATCGCCTCGGGATTGGGGTTGTAGTTGGGGAAGTCGTAGTCGAGCTCGTTGTGGCTGGGCACGACCTCCACCCCGATGCGCTCCAGCACCTTGGGCGCGAAGGCCGAGGCCGAGCCGTTGCCCGTGGCGCAGACGACCTTGAGCTTGCGCGTCATCTTAAAGTCGCCGACCAGATCGTCGATATAGGCGTCGAAGACGCCGTCGACGCGCCGCAGCGATCCGCCCTCGCGCGCCGCGCCCTCGCCGCTCAGCACGATGTCGCGCAGGCGGCCCATCTCCTCCGGCCCATGGGTGAGGGGGCGGTGAAAGCCCATCTTCACGCCGGTCCAGCCGTTGGGATTGTGGCTGGCGGTGACCATGGCGACGGCGCAGTCGAGGTGGAACTGCGCGAAATAGGCCATGGGGGTGATGGCGGGGCCGATGTCCAGCACCTCGATCCCCGCCTGCATCAGGCCGAGCGAGAGCGCGTTCTTGATGCTCAGCGAGTAGGAACGATAGTCGTTGCCGACCGCGATGCGCGGGGGCACGCCGGCCTCGTGCATCTGCGTGCCCAGGCCCAGGCCGATGGCCTGGATGCCGACCAGATTGATCTCCTCCGGGAACCGCCAGCGCGCGTCGTATTCGCGAAAGCCCGTGGGCTTCATCATGGGAACCAGAAGCTCGTCCCAGGTGTTGGGGGTCACTTCGGGGCGCGGGGCGGGCATGGCGGTCATCTTCGGCTCCTCATCGCGTGAGCTTGGGTCGCGCGCCTTATGCACGGGACGGAGCCGATTGCGAAGGGGGCGCTCCCGCCCGTCGACGTCCAAGCGCAGCGGCCCGGCCTCCCGCCGGGCCGGGCGCTCCCCCCGCCGCAAGCGCCCCTCGCCGCCGCAAGCGCCCCCCGCCGCAAGCGCCGTCGCCGCCGATGGCGGGCTCGGCCGGCCGCCCCGCGCCGTCTCGCCCCGGACTTGATCCGGGGCCGCCTGAGGCCCGCCGCGGGGCGCAGCGTTCCCAGCGACGGCGCCCGGCCCGACCCAAGGAGGCCCCGGATCAAGTTCGGGGCGAGACGGCGCCTGGCCTGCGCGTCGGGACGACCGGGCGAGACGGCGCCCGGCCCGCGCCGCGGACGGACCGGGACCGGCGGCGCCGCGTCAGCGGCCCTTGAAGAGGCTGCCGAGCAGGCCGCGCACCATGGCCTGGCCGGAGCGGCTCTTGAGCATGGAGACCGTGGCGGAGGCGGCGGCGCCCAGCAGCTCGTTCGCCATGCTCGGCTGCGCCCGGGGCGGCGCCGGCGCGCGGGCCCGTTCGGCGGAGCGCTGGGTGACGCGCGGCATGCGCGAGGGTTCCTTCTGCGCGCGCTCGGGCGGGGGCGGGGCCGCCTGCGCCTCCGCCGCGGCGGCTTCGGCGCGGGACTTGAGCATCTCGAACGCGCTCTCCCGATCCTGGGCCGCATCTACGACGAGGCCCTGGATCGGGAGAGCGCGTTCGAGATGCTCAAGTCCCGCGCCGAAGCCGCCGCGGCGGAGGC
>JBCBYE010000602.1:0-2960 GCA_039816075.1 Pseudomonadota bacterium
ACTCCAGGACCAACGCCGCAAGTTCCGCAAAACCCGCCCGCTGGCGTCCCCTCCCCCTGCAGGGGGAGGGACAGGGAGGGGGGGCGGTCTCACGCGCGCGAAGCGCTCCGCCAGGCAGAAGGCCGGTCAGTTCCGGTCGCGGATCGAGCTGATGATCAGAAGCAGGATGGACCATCCCAGAAGGAGCAGGCCGAAGAGGCTGACGCTCCACATCAGGCGCTGGGGGTGGGCGGCCTCCTCGCTCAGCGTCGGTTCGATATGGGTGGCGAGGTAGCGCTGGGCGCGGCGGGCTTCGGCCCGGGCGCCTTCCAGCGCCGCTTGGGCGGCGGTGTACATGTTGGTGGCGAATTCCAGCTCCACCTGCAGGCGCTCCTGCTCTCCGGCGGCGTCGACCAGATCGCGCTCGGACGTGGCGCCGCCGTCGCCTTCGCGGGCGATGCGGGCCTCGGCCGCCTCGATCTGCGCGTCGACGCTGGCCAGCTGCCGCTCCAGATCCCGCAGCAGGGGATGTCCTTCGCGCAGGGACGATGCGCGGCGGTCGAACTCTCCCTGCAGCGCGGCGCGTTGGCCGCGCAGGCCGGAGATCAGGCCCATCTCCTGCCCGATCTCTCCGGACACGTCCGCCGTGCCCTGGTTGGCGCGGAAGTCCTGCAAGGCGAGCCGGGCCTCGCGCACGCGCGCCTCGGCCTGGCCCAGATCGACCTCGGCGAAGCGCACGGCATCGGCGCGGGCGCCGGTGGACAGGCCGTTGATCAGCGATCCGCTCTCGTCCAGCAGCGCGGTCGCCACGGCGCGCGCGTCCTGGGGTCGAAAGGCCTTCACGCCGACATGAATGATGCCCGAGCCGGCGTCGTAGCTGACCGCGATGGCGCGGTTCCAGTACTCCACCAGCTCTTCGACCGAACCGGCCTCGCCCATGGCGAACAGCCGATCGGCCTCGGGTCGATTGTAGAGCTCGCGCAGGTCGAGCCGGGCGTCGACCTTTTCGACCAGCGGCTGCGACTGCAGGAATTCGAACAGCATCTGGCTGTCGGCCGCCGTGCTGTCGGACCCCGCTCCGAAGATGTCGAGGACCGGAGAGGCGCCGCCGCCTTCGAGACTGCGCACGGCGAAGGCGACTTCGGAGGCGTATTGGTCGGCGGCCCGTTCGTAGAGGTACCAGGTCGCGCCGCCGGCCGGCGCGGCGACCATGGCGATGAAGCTCAGCCAGATCCAGAAGCGCGACCAGAAGGCCCGGCGGCGGATGCGGGCGGCGGCGTCGCCGTCCTCCATGTCCAGCACGATAGCCGCGCGCGGTCCGCTTTCGCCGGCGACGATCGCGTCTTCGATGTCTTCGTCGTCGTCGAAGGGGCCGGCGGGAACGCCCGGCGCGGCGGCGGCGAGCGCGCCGCCCGGCGGGGCGCCGTAGCGTTCGGCGCGTGCGGCCTCGCGCTGGGCCAGCTTGGCGTTGCGGCGGGCCTCCGTCTCGGCCTCCTTGGCGCGGCTCTTGGCCTCCTTGGCCTGTTCGCGGGCCTCGGCCTTGGCGGCGCGGGCGTCCTCGCGGGCGGCGGCGACGCGGGTGTCGGCCCCGTCCCCCCCGCCGCGGCGCTTGCGCAGGGCGGCGCCGCGCTTGGGCCGGCGTCGGGCGGCGCCGCCGCCGGCCTTGCCTCCGCCGCCGCCGCCCTGATCGAGGGCGGCGTCGAGCGCGCCGGCATCGGCGGCGAAGCGGCCGGCGGGGTCGTCGTCTCCACCGCGCTCGTCGGCGAACAGGTTGGCGTCGTCGCCCTTGCGATCCATGCCTTTTGCTTCCTTCAGCCGGCCGCGGGCAGCGCGGGGCGCGTCGGCGCCTCGGTCGTCAGACCCGGGCGCGCGGCCAGGTCATGGACCTGGGGGGACGATCCCGTCGCGCGCGCCATGTTGCGCAGATGCGCGGCGATGGCGTCTTCGAGGACGTCGTAGACCTCGATCCGCCCGTTTTCCAGCACGATGCCGCAATCGCAGAAATTGCGGAGCTGGTTCATCGAATGGCTGACCATGATGACGTCGGCATCGGCCAGCTTCTCCTTGAACACCGCGCGGCTCTTGTCCTTGAAGGTCTGGTCGCCGACGGCGGTCAGCTCGTCCACCAGATAGGTGTCGAAGCGGATGCCCATGGACACGCCGAACGACAGCCGCGCCTTCATGCCCGAAGAGTAGACGCGCACGGGCTGGTCCATGAAGGGGCCCAGCTCGGCGAAGTCCTCCACATAGGCGGTCAGCTCCTTGACGTCGACGCCGTAGATGCGCGCGACGAAGCGGATGTTCTGCCGACCCGTCATCTCCTTGTGGAACGAGCCGGAGAAGCCCAGCGGGAAGCTGACGCGTCCTTCGCGCAGGATGCGGCCGCTGTCGGGCTTGGTCGAGCCGGCGATCATCTCCATCAGCGTCGACTTGCCCGCGCCGTTGCGGCCCAGCAGCGCCAGCGAGCGGCCGCGCGGCAGGGTCATCGTGAGGTTGCGCACGATCACCTTCTCGGCGTTCTTGAGCTTGAAGCTCTTGGACACGTTCTCGAAGCGGATCATCGGTCGAGCAGCTTGTCGTCCAGGCGGCGCAGCAGCAGCAGGCCCGTGGTCAGCGTCACCAGCCCGCACACCGACACGTAAAGCAGGCTGTCCTGCGTGGCGTGGTAGTTGCCGAAGATGCCCATGCGGAATTCGGACACCACATGCGCCAGCGGGTTCCACCACTGCAGGTCCTGCAACGTTCTGGGCAGCGCCTCGGGGATGTAGAGGATGCCGGAGATGATGAAGAGCGGCTTGTTCACGATGTTGAAGAGCCGCTGGTAGAGCGGGAACAGCGGGAACATCACCGCGTTCAGCGTGCCCATGCCGAAGGCGAGCAGCGTGGCGGCGGCGAGCGCCGGGGCGATGTGGTTGAAGTCGATCACCACGCGCTGCCCGGTCCACCAGATGGCGATGCCCAGGATCACGGTCATGACCATG
>JBCBYE010000251.1:0-6313 GCA_039816075.1 Pseudomonadota bacterium
CCCGAATGAACTCGCCGCGGATGTAGATGTAGCCGGCATGGGCGCCCATGGCGAAGCCGGCGACCAGGCAGCCCTCGATCAGCGTGTGCGGATCGTGGCGCATGATCTCCCGGTCCTTGCAGGTGCCGGGCTCGGATTCGTCGGCGTTGACCACCAGGTAGGACGGCCGCCCGTCGCTTTCCTTGGGCATGAAGGACCATTTGAGGCCCGTGGGAAAGCCTGCCCCGCCGCGGCCGCGCAGGCCTGATTTTTTGACCTCGTCCACGATCCCGTCGCGGCCCCGGGCGATCAGGCCCGCGGTGTCGTCCCACAGCCCCCGGGCCCGCGCGCCCGCCAAACTGCGGTCGCGCATCCCATAAAGGTTGGTGAAGATCCGGTCTTCGTCGCGAAGCATCCGCTCATCCCTTCCCGGCGCCGCGGCGCCAGACGTTGAACAGCACGAACAGCGCCCAGGCGAAGGCCGCCAGGCACAGCATGTCGATGAGGAACGCGAAGCGCACCGGCAGGCCGAGGCTTCCGCCCAGCAGGCTCAGGCCCATCCAGGCGACCATCGCGAAGATGATCACCAGGCTGGCCGTTCGGATCTGCGCCTTGTCCGCGTCGCTGCGGGCCATGGCTCCGCGCTCCTCTCCTCGTTTCAGTACACGTCGCCGCCGTCGACGCGCTTGGAGAACTCAGTCTCGCCGCCCGTGGCCAGCAGCTTGGCCTGCTCCACCCAGCCGTCGCGCGAGACGCGGCCGCGGAACCCTTCGAGGTTGACGTCCACCCAGGCCACCTCGTCGGCGGTCCAGGCCGCGATCTGGTCGAAATGGTAGAAGCCGAGGCCGTTCAGAACGCCCTCCAGCTTGGGCCCGACGCCCTTGATCTTCTTGAGGTCGTCGGCGCCGCCCGCGCGCGCCTCCGTCAGCGCGTCGGGGCGCACGCCCTCGTCCTTGCCTTCGACCACGCCGTCCTTGTCGTAATCCTGCGCGCCGCCGTCGTCGCCGCCGTCGCCGGGGACGTCAGGCGCGGATGCGGCCTCAGGCGCGGGCGCGGCGGCGGCGGGCTTGGGCGCAGGCGCGGCGGCGGGCGCCTTGGCGGCGGCGTCGCGGGCGGCCTTGGCCTCGGCGCGCTTGGCATCGGCGGCCGCCTTGCGTTCCCGATCCATGGCGCCCTGCCGGCGCGCCACCTTTTCCCAGTCGTCGAAGAGATCGCCCGACAGGAACGAGCGCATGGATTCCACGAACTTCCAGCCCAGAAAGCCCAGGAACACGAACAGCAGCACGAAGATCACCGCGGCGCCGAACACGGAATTGTCGTTCTCGGCGACCGCCTGGGTCGCCGCATAGCCGCCGCCGAAGAGGCCGAACACGGCCCCGGCGATCTGGGCCAGGCGGTCGGGACGCTTGGCGGTCTTGTCTTCGGTCTCGCTCATGGCTCGCTCCTCCCTCGCTCTACGACGCTTCGGCGCCGGTGATGCGAGCGATTGTGTCCCCTTTCGACGCCGACAAGGCAACGGAGCCGTTGCCGCGCTCCGCCGTTTCGCCGTCCGGCAGGATCAGCGCCGTGGGCCCGCCCGCGGGTTCCGAGGCGAAGCGGCCGTTCTGCGGACCGGGCGCGGGAACCTCGCCGCGGCCGAAGGCGTCGAGGATCGCGCGAAAGCTCGCCTCGGTCAGATCCTCGTAGAAATCCTTTCCGATCTGCACCATGGGCGCGTTGGAACAGGCCCCCAGGCACTCCACCTCCTCCCAGCTGAACGTGCCGTAGACGGTGTGCGCCGCGGGGCCGATGCGGTCCTTGCACACCGCGATCAGATCCTCCGCCCCGCAGATCATGCAGGACGTCGTGCCGCAGACCTGGACATGCACGTCGCCGACCGGGGCCAGCTGAAACATGAAATAGAAAGTCGCCACCTCCAGCGCGCGGATATGCGCCAGGCCCAGCATCTCGGCCACATGTTCGATCGCGGGGCGGCTGAGCCAGCCCTCCTGCTCCTGCGCGCGCCACAGCAGCGGAATGATGGCGCTGGCCTGGCGTCCTTCGGGATACTTGGCGATCTGCCCTTTGGCCCAGTCGAGATTCTCGGGCGTGAAGGCGAAGGACGCCGGCTGATCGGGGTGAAGTCTGCGGAGCATCTCTAGACCCCTTCCTTTAGGGCGCGACCCCGCAGGGTCGGGCGGTCCGTCGCAACCTGCGTCATGGGCACGGCCCGACGCCGGTCAGGGTGAACACGAAATCCGCGCCGTCGGGTCCGAACGCGGCGCGGCCTTCCTCAAGCATCCGCTCCACGAGAAACCCGATGTCCGCGTCTGGATACCGCGCCTCGTAGGGGCCGAGGAAGTAGGGCCCGGCCTGCGGCGGCGCGACCGATTGAGGGATCGTGATCGTGCAGTCCGACGCCATGAAATGGAGCATGATCGCGTCCTCGGCGTTCTTCGGCGCATCGCCGGGCGACGGCGCCGCCGCCGCGATCGCGCGCTCGCGTTCAAGCTCCGCCTCCCGCTGCCGCGCCGCCGCCTGCTCGGCGCGCGCGCGCGTCGCGGTCGCCTCCGCCGCGGCGGTCTCGCGCGCATAGGTCGACGGCGCCAGGGGCTGGCAGGGCGTCTGCGCCCGCGCCTCGGCGTCGCCGGACATCGGCAGGCGGCAGTGGAAGGCGATGGTTTCGCGCTGAAGCATCAGATCGGTGACGGCCCCGTTGCGCTCGGCCGTCTTGATGTCGAACCCGTCGGCCAGAAGCCGTCCGAACGACACGCCGCCGTCGGACTGCGCGACGGCGCCGCCGGCCGAGCCGATCGCCACGCTCAGGGCGGCGACCATCGCAAGGCCGAGGCGGCGGCGGGTCGCCGGGGGCCGTTCGCAGTCTCTCAACGTCGCCGTCCTGTCCTGCGCCCCCCGGGTCGAACCGCACCGGACGACCGGCCCCGTCGCGGCGCATCGCCCGCGCGGCGCGGGCCTGATGTGGACGGGGGCCATGCCGCGCCTCCTCATCGCCGGATGCGGCACGCGACCGCGCCGGAGGGGTCGACCTTGAACACCAGCTCGGCGTCGTCGTCGTTCAGCGGGCCGATGGGCTGGCTGTAGAGGCCGGAGGGCGCGGTGCAGTTGTCGAAGTCGGTGACCTGGATGGCCCCGCGCAGCGCCTCGTCGAATTCGTCAAAACGGCGACGCGCGGCGTTCACCTCGCCCACGCTGGCCACCTCGTTGCCCAGGGATGCGACCACGCGGGCGCTTTGGCGATACAGCATCGTGCAGGCGCGCGCGTTCAGCTCGCAGCGGTAGAGCGGCGCGCGCGCAGCCTCCAGCCGACGCGCTTCGGCCTCCGCCTCGGCGGCGGCCGCGGCCTCGTCTTCGGCGCTCGGCACGGCCAGGTTGTTGGATGCGGGGTCGTTCGAGAAGCCGACATAGCGCCCGTGTTCGAACCCATCGGCCTCGCAGGCCGCCAGCGCGGCGACCCCGAGGACCGCCAGCGTCGGCGATGCGATGCGCCGCGTCGCGGGCCGGACGGCGCGCCTTTCGAACGACGGTCTCATCCCGCTCACCCCCCTTCCCGGATATGGCAGGCCACCGCGCCGTTCGCGCGGCGCTGGAACACCAGCGCGTCGCCGCCGTCGCTCAGCGGACCGATGGGCTGGGTGAAGACGCCCTCGGGCGCCTCGCAGTCGCTGAAATTCGTCTTGGCGACGGCCTCGCGCAGCCTTTCGCCGAACCGGTCCAGCCGCTGCTGCGCGGCGTTCAGCGCGAAGGAGCCGGTGTGCAGTCCGATGGAGCGGATCACGCCCGGCCGGTCCTCCAGCATCTGGGCGCAGGCGGGCGCATGCAGCGTGCACTGGTAGAGGCGCGCGCGCCGCGCCTCCTGCGAGGCGGCGCCCGCCGGGCCCTCGGCGGCCGGGATCGCCGCGGCGCTCTCGCCGGCCGAGGCCGCCTCCGCCGCGGGCTGCGGCGCGGGCGCGGCGCCCGTCGACGCCTCCGGCCCGCAGGCCGCGAGGGCGGCCGCCAAGGTCAGTCCTGAAATCGTTGCTGAAAATCGTCTCACCGTCCGGTCCTGTATTCGCGGGCGCAGGCCGCTTCGAGCGACAGCGCGACCTCCACCGCCGCCTCGGCTTTGCCCTCGTCGCAATCGCCGCGTTCGGCGCAGAGATAGGCGAGGCTTTCGACCCACGGCACGCCGCCCTGCGCATCGCCCGCGATGCGGCGCGATTCCGGGCCGCCGATCACCTTCAGCAGGCGCACGGCGTTCAGGTAGCGGGCCGAGGCCTCCAGCCGCCGCGCCTCCGCCGCCGCGTCGCCCTGCTCCTCCGACACCGCCGCGACGGAGCCCAGCTTGCGCAGATAGTCGCCGACCGACAGGCAGGCGCGCACCGCCTCCACATTGCCGATCACCGTGGGGTCGGGGGGCAGCGCCGACTGCGCCGCGGCGGGCGCGGCCATCGCGGCCGCCGCCGCGGCCGCAGCCAGAAACGGCGCCGCGCCTCTCACCGGTCGATCTCTCCGAACACGATGTCGAGCGAGCCGAGGATGGCGCTGACGTCGGCCAGCTGGTGCCCCTTGCAGATATGGTCCATCGCCGCGAGATGCGGGTAGCCCGGCGCGCGCAGCTTGGCCCGGTAGGGGCGGTTGGAGCCGTCGGACACCAGGTAGACGCCGAACTCGCCCTTGGGCGCCTCCACCGCCGCGTAGATCTCCCCCTCGGGCACGCGGAAGCCCTCGGTGTAGAGCTTGAAGTGATGGATCAGCGCCTCCATCGAGGTCTTCATGTCGCCGCGCTTCGGCGGCGCCATCTTGCCCCGATGCATCACCGGATCGCCCTTGCATTCGTCAAGCTTGGCAAGGCATTGGCGCATGATCTTCAAGCTTTCCCGCATCTCCTCCATGCGGCAGAGATATCGGTCGTAGCAGTCGCCGTTCTTGCCCAGCGGGATCTGGAACTCCATCTCGTCGTAGCACTCGTAGGGCTGCGCGCGGCGCAGATCCCAGGCGAGGCCGGAGCCGCGGACCATCACGCCGGAAAAGCCCCAGGCCTGAACCTCTTCCTTGCTCACCACGGCGATGTCGACGTTGCGCTGCTTGAAGATGCGGTTCTCGGTCAGCAGCCCCTCCAGATCGTCGAGGATCTCGGGAAAGCTCTCGGTCCAGGCCAGCATGTCGGCGCAGAGCTCGGGCGGCAGGTCCTGATGCACGCCGCCGGGGCGGAAATAGGCGGCGTGCAGGCGCGCCCCGCAGGCGCGCTCGTAGAACACCATCAGCTTCTCGCGCTCTTCGAAGCCCCAGAGCGGCGGGGTCAGCGCGCCGACGTCCAGCGCCTGCGTGGTCACGTTCAGCAGATGGCTGAGGATGCGTCCGATCTCGCAGAACAGCACGCGGATCAGCTGCGCCCGGCGCGGCACCTCCACCCCCACCAGCCGTTCGATCGCCAGGCACCAGGCATGTTCCTGGTTCATGGGCGCCACATAGTCCAGCCGGTCGAAATACGGCAGGTTCTGCAGGTAGGTGCGGCTTTCCATCAGCTTTTCGGTGCCGCGGTGCAGCAGGCCGATATGCGGGTCCACCCGCTCCACGATCTCGCCGTCCAGCTCCAGCACCATGCGCAGAACGCCATGGGCCGCAGGGTGTTGCGGGCCGAAGTTGATGTTGAAGTTGCGGATCTTCTGCTCCGCCGTCAGGAACTCGGAACCGTCCATCATGCCGTCTCCAGGGGGGCGAAGCGCTTGCGCCAGGCGTCGGGAAGGGCGCCGTCGCCCAGGCGTGCGGCGACCGCGTCGCGCACCGGGCGCAGGGCCTCGGCCGCCTCGGCCGCCACGGCCGGCGGCAGCGTCATGGGGGCCTGCGCGCTCTCGTTCACGCGGGCGGAGGCGTCGACCGGCCGGCGCGCCACGCCCAGAAAGTCGAACACGCCGTCCATGCTCTCCTGCTCGAAGAGCGTCTCGTAGAACATCAGGCGGATGCGGTCGGCGGGCACGGCCGCCTCCAGCGCCTCCAGCGTGCGGGCGTAGTCGCTGGCGCGCCAGGCATGGCGGGACCGGTCGCCGAGCGCGCTGCGGAACATCGCGATCAGATCGTCCCGTCCCAGCGTTCCGTCGGCGATCTTGGCGGCGTTGTTCCAGCGAAGACCAGACCACAGGCGCGCCACCGGCTCGCGCATCACGAAGAGGAACTTCGCCCCGGGCGCCAGGGCCTGCATCTCGGCGAAGGTCTCCGCCTCCAGATGCGCATAGCCGGGGCAGATCTCGCCGATCGCCTTCTCCGCCCCGCGGCCGCGCTGCAGAAAGGCGGCGTAGCCCGAATGATCGCCCGGCGGGGCCGACAGCAGCGCCTGATGCGCCGCCATTTCGCGCCG
>JBCBYE010000765.1:0-2049 GCA_039816075.1 Pseudomonadota bacterium
CCTTGAGGCTTTCGGCGACTCGGCGAACGCTCGCCAGAGGCCCGCCCTTGCGGGCCTTCTCAGCAGAATCGCGTCTTCGAATGAAGCCATCCCCAACGCCGAAAGTTCCGCAAAACCCTCCCGCTGGCGTCCCCTCCCCCTGCAGCGGGAGGGACAGGGAGGGGGGGCGGTATCTCGTGCGCGCAGCGCTCCGGCAAGGCGCCCTCGCCGCTCAGGCGCTTTCCGCCTGGCCGTGGCGCAGGCGCATGATGGCTTCGTAGGCGTCGTTGGCCGCGGCGAGGCGGGCGGTGGCGAGGCGGATGGCCTCTTCGGGCACGCCGCGGGCGATCATGCGGTCGGGGTGGCTTTCGCGCACGACGTCGCGCCAGGTCTTGCGGACGGCCTCGTCCGAGGCCTCGGGATCGACGCCGAGAATGGCATAGGGGTCGTCGCCCGCGAGGCCGTAGCGCGAGGCGAGGGAGCTCCAGATCCGGTCGGGCAGCTCGAAGATCTCCCACACGCGGCGCAGGAAGCTCTGCTCGTTGGGGTGGAACTCGCCGTCGGCGGCGGCGATGTGGAAGAGGCCTTCGAGCAGGTCCTGCAGCGGGTCCTTGCGGTCGCCGAACATGCGGGCGATGCGGGCGGCGTAGCCTTCGAACCCGGCGACGTCGGTGCGCGCCATGTTGAAGACGCGCGCGGCGTTGCGTTCGGCCTTGGGCGGGATGTGGAAGACGTCGCGGAAGGCGGTGACCTCGTCGCGGGTCACGCGGCCGTCGGCCTTGGCCATCTTGGCGCCCAGGGCGATGACGGCGATGGCGAAGCCGGCGGTGCGTTCGGGCGGGGTCTTGAGCCGCTCGAAGACCATGGAGAGCGATTCGCCCTCTCCCAGCGCCTGCAGCGCCTCGCCTATGCGCGCCCAGATGGACATGGGGCGGAGTCTAGCGCGGATGACGCGGGCGCGGCGAGAGGCGATTTGCGGCGCCGCGGCGAGGCGGGCGGCGCGCGGGCGCGCGGGCGCGCGATGCCTCAGGCGCGCGGTTCGGGCGCGCGATGCCTCTTACGCGCGGCTGCAGCGCGCGATGCCTCTTACGCGCGGCTGCAGCGCGCGATGCCCTTTGCGCGCGGCTGCAGCGCGCGTTGCCCCCGGCGCGCGCCTAGAGCGCGCGATGCCCCTGGCGCGCGCCTAGAGCGCGCGATGCCCCTCGCGCGCGCCTACAGGGCGCGACGCATCAGCACCAGGTCCATCCAGCGCCCGAACTTGAAGCCGGCCTCGGGGATGCGGCCGACCTCGTCGAAGCCGAGGCGGCGGTGAAAGGCCTCGGCCCGCGGGTTCTCGCCCGAAATGCCGGCGATCATGGCGCGGCCGCCGCGGGCGCGCAGCTCGGCGGCCAGCGCGTCCATCAGCGCGCGGCCCAGGCCCCGGCCGCGGCCCGGCGGCGCCACATGCACCGAATGCTCCCAGGTGAAGCGGTAGCCGGGGCCGGAGCGGAAGGGCGAGGCGGCGGCGAAGCCCAGCACGGCGCCGGGCCCTTCGGCGGCGACGAGGCGCGGGCCGTCCTCGGCCAGCCAGGCGGCGAGGTCATCCTCGCGCTTTTCCTCGGTGGTGAAGGTGACCGAGGTGTCGCGGATGACGGCGTTCCAGATGTCGGCGACCTCGCCCAGGTCGCGGCGATCCATGCGGCGGATGGCGACCATGGCCCGGCTCCCCTGCGCCCGTTGCGCTGCGCGTGACCTCTGGTTAGGCCGGACGGGCGCGAGACGCAAAGGGCGGCTTGGCGACGCGGCGGTGGAGGGCGGGGCGTGAGCGAGGCGAGGCCGGCGATCCGCCTGGAGATGGGGGCGTTCGAGGCGGAGCTGCGGCTGGACGCGGCCGGGGCGGCGCCCGTGCGGGCGGCGGCGGGTCCTGCGCGCCGATTGGAGATGCGGGACGGCGTGCTGCGGCTGGGCCGGGATGGCGAGCGGCCGCCGGGCCGCGATGACGGGCGGCCGCCAGGCCGCGATGACGAGCGGCCGACGGGCCGGGGCGGCGCCGAAGGCGGGGCCGGCGGCGCCGCCCCGACGCTGCAGGAC
>JBCBYE010000164.1:0-7923 GCA_039816075.1 Pseudomonadota bacterium
CGCTCGTGAGCGTCGCCTGCGCGATCTGCGTCGGGCCCGCGGCCGGAACCGTCCTTGTCATGCCCAGCAGCGCCGCGCACGCATCGAGCCGGGCCATGGGCTCTTCGACGCGATCCACGACGCCTGAAGGCCGCGGGGCCGGCGGCGCCGGGCCGGCGGCGCGGGGGACGACCCCGCCGCGCCGCCGCCGGCCAGCTACGCGGCGATGCTCGCCGCGGCGCCGGCATTCGAGCACGCGTCGAAGCGCAGCGCCTGGACAGGGCCGGGCCTTCGCCCGTCCGCGCCCCCGCTTAGACGAACTCGACGTACCGGCCGAACGGCATCTCGCGCAGCCGCTCTCCGGTCAGCGCATGGATCGCGTTGGCCAGCGCGGGCGCCGCCGGCGGCTGGCCCGGCTCGCCGGCCCCGCCCATGCGCGGCGCCGTCTCCATCAGCGCCACCTCGATCTGCGGCGCCTGCGCCATGCGCAACGGGTCGTAGTCCCAGAAATTCAGCTCCTGCACCTCTCCGTCGGCGAAGGTGACCGCCTCGCGCATCGCCGCGCTCAGGCCGTAGTTGATGCCGGAGATCATCTGCGCCTCGACGATGGAGGGATCGAGCACGCGGCCCAGATCCGCCGCGCACCAGACCTTCTCGACCCGCACGCCGCCGTCGCGGCGCGAGACCTCCACCACCTGGCCGACCCAGCTTCCGAAGCTCAGCGTGAAGGCGACGCCCTTGGCGCGCCCCTCCTCCGCCGCGCCCCAGCCGGACATCTCCGCCACGCGCTCCACCACGCGCCGCGCCGTGGCGAAATCCTCGCCCTGCATCAGGCGCAGGCGCATCGCCACGGGGTCGACGCCGGCCTTCGCGGCGATCTCGTCCATGAAGCTTTCGTGGAAGAACCCGTTGTAGCTGTTGCCCACCGCACGCCAGAACCCCACCGGCACCCCCAGCGGAACCTCCACGCCCTCGAACCGCGCGTTCTCATAGCCGTAGGGCTGGTTGGCGGACCCCTCCAGCAGCGGCCGATCCGCGCCCGAGGCGCCCATGGACGGAAAGTTCCGGCCCATGACCGAGGCGATGATCGGCGGCGCCGCGATGCGCATCTCCAGCGCCACGGGCCCCTCGCCCGGCCGCGCATGGGCCCGAAACCGGCCCAGCGCCGCGGGCCGGTACATGTCGTGGGCCGTATCCTCCTCGCGCGTCCAGGTGACCTTCACCGGCCTCCCGTCCGTTTCGCGCGCCAGCAGCGCGGCATAGAGCGGCGCGTCCCCCTCGCCGCGTCGGCCGAATCCGCCGCCCATGGACAGCGCATGCACCTCCACCGCGTCCTGATCCACGCCCGCGGCGTCGGCCACGATCAGCGGGATCAGGTTCGGCCCCTGATGCCCGCACCAGATGTCCAGCTTGCCCTCGCGCAGCCGCGCCGTGGCGTTCATCGGCTCCAGGCAGCCATGGGCCAGAAACGGCGCGCGGTATTCGACCTCGAACACCTCGTCCTGCGGCGCGGCGGCGAGGGCGGCGGGCGCATCGCCGCGTTCGCCCGCCTCGTGCCCCTCCTCGCCGTCGAGCGCCCGGGCCAGCGCCGCGAACTGCGCGTCGGCATCGGCGGGGTAGGCGGCCGCCTCCCATTCCGGCGCCAGCGCCTCGGCGCCCTTGAACGCCGCCCAGGTCGAATTGGCGATGACGCCGAAGCCGGCGCCGAACGCGGTGTCCAGCGGCACGATCTTCCACACGCCCGGCACGGCCAGCGCCGCATCGCGGTCATGCGACACGGCCTTCGCGCCGAAGCGCGGGCTCATCCTGACCGTGGCGTGCATCATCTCCGGCAGCTCGACGTCGATGCCGAAGACTCGCCCGCCCGTCACCTTGTCGCGCAGGTCCACGCGCGGCTGGCTGCGGCCGAGGCGCGTCCAAGCCGCAGGGTCCTTAAGCGCCACGTCGCCCGGATCGCCCAGCGCCGCGGCCGCCAGCGCGAGATCGCCGTAGGTCGCGCGACGGCCGCCCTGCGGGTCGACCACCTCGCCCCGTTCCGCGCGCAGCGCGTCGGCCGGCACGCCCCAGCGGTCCGCCGCCGCGCGGATCAGCTGCGTGCGCGCCGCGGCGCCCGCCATCCGCATCTTGTCGTAGCCGTCGATGGTGGACGACGATCCGCCCGTCACCTGCAGGCCCAGCACATGCCCGAAGGTCTCGGCCAGGCCGCGCATGCTCTCGCCCCAGGACGACACGTCCCAGGCCGGCGCGGCGTCCGCGGCCAGCATCGCGGTGTTGGCATAGGCGGCCGAGGCCGGGCCGTGGGCCACGGTCACCTGATCCAGATCCACCTCCAGCTCCTCCGCCACAAGGGCGGCGAGCGTGGTGGAGATGCCCTGCCCCATCTCCGCCCGCGGCGCGATCACCACGATCTCTCCGTCCGACTTGACCAGGACGTAGGGGTTGAACGTGGCGTCCCCGGCGGCGAGGTCGCCCTCCAGCGGGTTCGCCCGCGTGCGGGTCACATACCAGCCGCCGATGGCGAGGCCCCCGACCGCGGCGGCGCCCAGGCCGAGGAAGATGCGGCGCGTCAGCTTGCCCATGACCTCAGCCCTCCTTGACGCGCAGCTGCGGAACCGGGATCGCGCCGGTGTCCAGCGGCGCGCCCGCGGCCCGCGCGATGGCGCGGCGGATGCGCGGATAGGTCCCGCAGCGGCAGAGGTTCGTCATCGCCTCGGCCACGTCCTCGTCCGTGGGCTGCGGCACGTCGCGCAGCAGCGCCGCGGCCGCCATGATCTGGCCGGACTGGCAGTAGCCGCATTGCGGAACCTGCTCTTCCATCCAGGCCTGCTGCACCGGATGCAGCGCGCCGTCGGGCAGGCCGGCGGAGTCCGGCAGCCCTTCGATGGTGGTCACGTCGCCCCAGGCGTCGCCCACGGCCAGCGAACAGGACCGCACCGGCTCTCCATCCACCCAGACCGTGCAGGCCCCGCAGGCGGCGACGCCGCAGCCGAACTTGGGACCCTTCACGTCCAGCTCGTCGCGAAGAACCCACAGCAGCGGGGTGTCGGGATCCGACTCCACGCGGCGTTCCTCGCCGTTGACGATCAGCTTCATGGCGGGCCTCTCCCTGCTGGCGACCGGCGTCGGGGCCGGGCTTACGTGACCTCTGTTCCGTAACGTGGGAGCGGTCGGCCGCCCTGTCAATAACAGACCTTCGGTCTCCTAAGCCTTGTCCGCGCAGCGGCCGGCCGTTACGGTCCGCGGGATGAACGACGCCGCCCCTCCCGGTTTTCAGCGCGCGCGAAGCCCCGAGGCGAAGGCGGAGCGGCGCCGCGCCCTGCTCTCGGCCGCCGGCGCCCTGCTGGACGAGGGCGGGCACGAGGCGGTGACGCTCGCCGCCATCGCCGAGCGGGCCGGCGTCGTGAAATCCGGCGTCTACCGCTACTTCGAAAGCCGCGAAGAGATCCTGATGCGCCTCATGGCGGCCGGGCTGCAGGACATGGCCCAGGAGATCGAGGCCGCCCTGCCCCGCCTCGACGGATCCGACGACGTGGAGGCCATCGCCGCCCTCACCGCCTGCGCCTTCGCCGCGCGCCCCCGCATGTGCGAGCTCGCCGGCGTGCTCGCCACGGTGCTGGAGCGCAACGTGGGCGACGAGACCCTGCTGGAGATCAAGCGGGAGATGATGGCCGCCGCCCAGCGCATCGCCATCGCCGGCGCGCGCGCCGTGCCGTCGGTGTCGCTGGACGGCTGGGCGCTGGCCTGCCGCCTGGTCTTCAGCCTCGTCGGCGGCCACTGGCCCCTGTCGCACCCGCCCGACGGCGTGGCGCAGGTGCTGGCGCGCCCCGAATTCGAGCCCATCCGCAAGGATTTCGAAGCCGACATCCGCCTCGGCTTCGCCGCCCTGCTGCGCGGCCTGCGCGAAAGCTGACCGACCTGCGGTCTAGCCGAGGATGGACTCCATGTTGGCCAGGATCGCGTAAAGCAGGATCGCCCCGGCGAAAAGCAGCGCGATCCACCAGACGAGCTGCAGGGCCAGCGCCGCGGCGCCCAGCATCGCGCCGAACGCCAGGGGCCGCCGGGTCTCGCGCCGCACGGCCGACACGGTCGCCGCGATCGGCGCGAGCGTCGCCATGACCGGACCCGCCAGGGCGAGAGCCCGATCGATGTCCCACGGCGCCGCGACCGCCGCTTGCCGCGGCGCTCCGTTCAGCGACCGCAACGCCGACGCGCGGATGTCCGCGGCGATGCCGCCGATCGCCTCCCCGACGGACGGCTGCGGCGCGAACGGGCCGCCGAAGATGTGAATCGCCACGATCATCAGGGCGATGGCGCCCGCGGCGACGGAGAGGCCTCCGAAGACGGCGCCGTGAAGGCTGCGGCCTCCGTGCGCCATGACGTGCCTCCTCGGCTGGCGAAGGACCCGGCGGCGCAGGCTACAGCCGCAGCGTCCCCGACATCAAGACGACGCCCGACCCGGCCACCTTCACGCCCGACACGTCGTCGCGCGGGCCCAGCGCCTCCACCTGCGCGCGACCGGGCCGGCCCAGCCCGTCGCCCTGTCCGGCGACGAAGCGCGGTCGCTCGATCAGCCCCTCGCTCCACAGATAGGCGCCCAGGCATCCCGTGGCCGAGCCGGTGAATGGATCCTCCGCCGGCAACGGCGGCGGCAGCAGCAGGCGCGAGACCACGTCGCAGCCCTCCGCCGTCCCTGCCTCGCCCCCGCCGATCACGCTCAGAAACGGCTCCATGATCGCCGCCCCCGCTTCGCCGGTGGACGCTCGCCAGGCCTGCAGCGCCGCCACGTCCAGCCGCGCGCGCTCCAGCGCCGCCACGCTCCGCAGCACCGTCGTGCAGAACGCCGACCCGGTGGAGACGATGCGCGGCCGTCCGACCACGTCGTCGGCCGACAATCCGTAGATCGCCGCCACCTCGCCCGGGTCCTGATAGGCGCCGAAGCGCGGCCGAGCCTGCGTCATCTCCACCGTCACGCCGCCCCACGCCGCTTCGGTCACGACGATGGGCAGCACGCCCGATCCCACCTCCAGCGTGAAGTCCGCCCGTCCGTCCTGCAGCGTGACCAACCCGCGCGACACCAGCGACACCACGGTCGCCACCGTGGGATGCCCCGCCATCGGGATCTCCCGATCCGCCAGGAAGTAGCGGGCCCCGAAATCGGCGACGTCGGAGGCCACCAGATACGCGCACTCGCTCAGCGACGTCTCCCGCACCAGCGCGCAGCGCGTCGCCACGTCCAGATCGTCCGCGCCATGCACCACGCAGCAGGCGTTGCCGGCGAAGGGACGCTCCGCGAACGCGTCCACCCAGTCGAAATCGTAGGTCACTCCGTCCCCTCGGGCCGGAAATGCCCCTGCGCCTTCAGGGCCTCGGCGACCTCCTTGGGCATGTACTGCTCGTCATGCTTGGCCAGCACCTCTTCGGCCTCGAACACGCGCTCCACCAGTCGGCCCTGGGCGACGATCCCCTGCCCCTCGCGGAACAGGTCCGGCAGCACCCCGGCGAACACGATGCGCTGCGCCGTGGTGCCGTCCGTCACGGCGAACGCCACCTCGCCGCCCTCCAGCCGCTCCACCGAGCCTTCCACCACCAGGCCGCCGACGCGCAGCCGCTGCTCCGGCCCCGGCGCGCGCTCCGCCATCTCGGTGGGGGAGAAGAAGAAGACGATGCTGTCGCGCATCCCCACCCCGACCAGCAGCGAGGCCGACAGCAGAAAGGCCGCGCCGATGCCGATCAGAATGATGCGTCGTTTCTTGCGGGTCATGGCCATGGGGCCGCGCCTCCTAGCTGGGCTTCGCCGGCGCCGCGTCCGCCGCGCCGGGGCTCGCCTCGGCGGTCCGGGGCGTGCCGGCGTCCGAGCCTGCCGTCTCGGCCGTCTCGGCCGTCTGGGGGGGCCGCCGATCCAGCGCGGCGTTGATCTCCGCCCCGTAGATGATCACGGCGCCGGAGAGATAAAAGAACAGCAGCGTCACGATGACGCCGCTCAGCCCACCATAGGTCACCGAATAGGACGGCGCGACCGCCAGATAGGCGGAAAACGCCGTCGCCGCCGCCGCCCAGATCGCCACGGTCGCCCAGATGCCGGGCCAAAGCCGCTTGGGGCGCGAGGACGGCAGGCTCCAATGCATCAGCCGCAGCAGCAGCACGAAGGCGATCAGCGCGACGCCGTAGCGCGCCAGACCCAGGCCGATCGGCGCCTCGATGCCGAACAGCCCCTCCACCATGCGCAGGATCAGGGGCGCCAGCACCACCGCCACGCCCATCAGCGTCGCGGCGAGCGCGCCGACCACCACCGCCGCCATGCCGATCAGGCGGCGCAGCACGAAATGGCGCGGGCGCTCCGCCCCATAGGCCCGGTCGAAGGACGCGCGGAACGCCTCCACCCCGTTCGACGCCGCCCAGACCGCGCCCAGCGCCGACACGGTCAGCACGCTGCGCCCCTCCAGGCTCAGCGCGGCCGTCAGCGGCGGGCCGATGGCCGAACCCACCTGCGGCGGCAGCGCGTCCACGATGAAGCCGCGAAGCGCCTCGATCTCCTCCGGCCCCGTGGTCGCCGCGGCGAGCGAGGCCAGAAAGATCGCGAAGGGAAACAGCGCCAGCAGCGCGGCGAAGGCGATGTAGCCGGCCAGCACGAAACCCTCGTGGGCCTGGAACCGCCCCGCCGCGTCCCAGGCCGCCGTCAGCCCCGCGCGCAGGTCGCTCGCCGACGCCGCGCGCCTCATGGAAACAGCGGGGCCAGCGTCAACCCTTCGGTCTCCGGCAGGCCCAGCATCAGGTTGGCGCATTGCACCGCCTGGCCCGACGCGCCCTTGGTCAGGTTGTCGAGCGCGGAGATGAGGATCGCGCGGCCCGGCTTGCGGTCTGCGAAGACGCCGATGCGGCACAGGTTCGACCCGCGCACATGCCGCGTCTGCGGCGCCGGCGCGCCGAAGGGCGCCACGTCGACGAAGGGCTCGTCCGCATACCGTTCGGCCAGCTTCGCCTGCAGCGCCTCCGCCTCGCCGCGCACGTAGATCGTGGCGAGGATGCCGCGGTTCAGCGGCGCCAGATGCGGCGTGAAGCTGGCCACCACCTCGCGCCCGGCGGCCTTCGACAGCTCCTGATCGAACTCCGCCGTGTGCCGGTGGCTGGCGATCCCGTAGGCGTCGAGCCCCTCGGTGACTTCGCTGAACAGCTTGCGCTCGCTGACCGACCGCCCCGCGCCGGTGATCCCGGTGATGGCGTCGATGACGATCTCGTCCGGGTCGATCAGCCCCGCCTCCAGCAGCGGGACCAGCGGCAGCAAGCCCGTGACCACGTAGCAGCCGGTGCCCGCCACGATGCGCGCGCCCTTGATGGCGTCGCGATAGAACTCCGGCAGGCCGTAGACCGCCTCCGCCTGAAGCTCCGGCGCCAGATGCGGGTGACCGTACCACTTCTCGTACATCGCCGGGTCGCGCAGGCGGAAGTCGGCCGAGACGTCGGCGAATTTCACATGCGCCGGCAGAGTCTTGGCGACCTTCTGCGTGGTGGCGTGCGGCAGCGCGCCGAAGGCGAGGTCGACGCCGTCCCAGTCGATCTCCTCGATCCGGGTCAGCCGCGGCAGCGGCAGATGGCCCAGATGGGGATAGACCTCGCCCATGGGCTTGCCCGCGGCCCGCTCGGCGGCGAGCGCCACGCATCGCAGACGCGGATGGGTCTCGATCAGGCGCACGAGCTCGGCGCCCGTGTAGCCGCTCGCTCCCAGAATCGCGATCCGCGCCGTGTCCATCTCAGCCTCCTGCGTCCGTCGGAGGCCGGGTCTTAGCGCGGGCCTTTCCCGGCAGGAAGCCCCCTCGGGGCCAGCGCGCGCCGCCGCCCGCGGCCCGCGCCCGCGGGGCGGCGGACGCGTTCCGGGGTCAGCTCCAGGCGTCCTCGAACTCGTAGCCGTAGTCGAGGTCCTTCAGCGGCGTCGGGCTCAGCCGATAG